>JBDTVD010000372.1:0-3701 GCA_040007375.1 Bacteroidota bacterium
GTCGTACTGCTGAAAGTAACAAAGAATTAATGATTTACTTATTTAACCTTTAATGCGCATCTTATTCGAAACTTCTTTTCTGTTTTTAAATTTATTGTAAAACAATTTTTTTAGTTATGAATTGATTATTATTTAAAACCTTCAATATATAATTCCCTTTTGATAAACTACTCAAATCTATCTGCAGGTCTGACGATCCGGTATTTATATATTCTTCAGTAAAAATATTGCGTCCTAACAGGTCAAAGATTTCAATTTTAGCTTTCGAGTGCTCCAGTTCAGGAATAGAGATCGTTATTTTTCCTGCGGATGGATTGGGATAAATCAGTAGATCAGAATTCGAAAGATCACTATTTATTCCTACTGTATAATCAACAAAACCATCTAAAACCTGACCTCTGATTTCACCATTTGGGAAAGCGCTATTGGTAATATCTAAATATATACTATCAGCAGAAAATTGAGCGGAATTGAGAGCTAGAAAAGGAGTAGCATCAGAGCTTTTCCAAAAACTATTTGCTGAAGCATTATTTCCTACGACAGTCATGGCAGGTGACATAGTATAAATTACAGATCCATTTTGTCCGGTAATATTTTTTTTGAAATAACTATCAATAGCTGGAGCACTCAAATTTCCTGCAACCCAGTTATAGTGTGCATTTTCTTCATCCCGGCTTATTGAAACAATTCCAGATCCATATGCTGCAATTGTAACCGCAGGCACAACTTGCTGTCCTTCCAGATTCACAGTGAAACCTTCTCGTGCATATCTCACAACCTGTGATCTTATTTCACCTTGAGGGTGGCTTGATGTATGGATCAGAAGTGTTAAATTACTTGTCAAAAGCCTGTCTTTATTTAATGCACTTATATTAGTTTTAGTTCCGCTGATTCTACTGCCATTAATACTTGAAGTAAAGTCTACCTGAAATGAGGAACTGTTATAAGGCTGTCCAAAATTTCCTATATGTAAATGACTATAATCTATTGATGATGCTACACCGTCAACAACAATATCATAATACATGGTTGTTAAATCAGGACTAAAACGAATTACACAAACTCCCTGAGCCGGAGTTGAAACCGGTGGAACCATTTGTGAACCATCCAGAATACCATCAAACGTAAGCCCTTTGTAATTTACCAATTGTGATCTCAGCTCACCGGTAGGATTCTGAGATGTTGTAATATTTAAATATATATTTCCGGCTAATAAATCATTCACTACAGAAGCTCCTGGAATTATGTTTCCGGTAATTACATTGCCATTAATGGTAGATGATATATCGGCTACTTCTAAACCAATCATTCCAACCGATCCCGAATATAATTTTGCACTGGTAATGGCACCTGTCAAACCCTGACAAATAATTTTAAAATTTAATTTACTATTATCCATTGACAAGCCAAATGATCCTAAACCATAAGCGCTGCTTACCATTATCATAGGAATGGTTTCCATACTATTTAAATCGGAAACAAAATTTAAATCTGTTTCCAGTTTTATTTGTCCACGAATTTCTCCGGATGGATTTCCCGCAGTTGTTACAAGAACATATAAATCATCATTAAAATATTTTGCAAGGTTGGCCGTAACATCCGTTCCTGAAATTGTTGTAGTAATTTTATTTCCTGTCAGAAAGGGAGTCAAATCAAGAAACAATGTACCATTAGTCCCTTCCGCACCTTGATATATACTCACGTTAACCGGAGCACCACTTAAATCGGCGACGCTGATATTAACGGAAATTTTGTCTCTTAGCTTGTTGAGCATAAAACTACCAATTCCCTTAGCTGAAGTTGAAACTGCCGGAATTGCATGCATACCATCCATGGTGGAAGTAAACAATAAATTTTCTTTAAAAGTAATGGCGTTCACTTGCAAAAATGCAAGTAATGAAATTGCAATAAGTAGATTATTTTTCATGATTTTTAATGTTTAAGTGAGTTTATGAAATTCGAATTTAGGCTGTATAATTGTCCAAAAAACTGCCTTAGTCCGGATACAATTCTTTTGAAGTTAGAAAGTAAAAAAAGTTGACGAACTCATTAATATATATTTTCGTCATCAAAACTGCCTGTTCGTCCGCGAAGTTTGATTCCTACTCAAATATTAATCACTTTTGATCTATTAAATAATCATGAAACCGGAAAAATTTAATATCAGCAAAATCTTTATTGAACACCGTTGGGTATGGCATTGCTGTTTCTGGACCTTTTATGTTTTATATGTTTTTAGAAATTATTACATAACAGTTCTGGACTATAAGGACTATTTAAATTTTATGCTTCTTTCAGATTTTTTCTTCGTTGTATTTGTCTATTCAACGTTGTTTTTCTACAAGCAATTGGTACAAAGAAAAAAATATGTTCTGTTCCTGTTCACAGGCACTTTACTTTTGATATCGTTCGTGGTTCTGAGAAGCTTTTTGATGAAGACAATGATGCATGCAAGACCTAATATTGCGAATTCGAAAATAGATGACATTATTCTGAATAATCTTCCTACCTATTTTTTGTTCTATATTTTTGTAGTGGGATTCAAATATCTGAAAGACCTTTATTTCATCCAGTACCGGCACAATCAGCAACAAAAACTACAAATGCATTTTGAATTAGAAAATCTGAAAGCACAAATCTCTCCGCATTTTTTATTCAATACAATGAATAACTTTTATGGATTAGCAGTAGAGAATTCTAAAAAATTACCCGATTTAATGATTCGCCTTTCAGATCTGTTGCGATACTCTTTATATGAAACAAAACAAGAGAAAGTGCCATTGCAGGACGAGATAAACTATTTGAAAAACTATATTGAATTAGAGAAAATCCGACTGGAATCAAATTTAGATATTGAGTTTACTGTGCATGTAGCAAATCCTGAAAAGTATCAGATAGCTCCCTTATTGTTTATTATATTTATTGAAAATGCATTCAAGCATGCACGAAACATTGTAAATGAACCTGTTTTTATTGCGATAAGCATCACGGTTTCTGAAGATGGAATTTTAAATCTTGTTGTAAAAAATAATTACAATGCAAATGCTAAAAACAGTTTCACGAATGAAAAAGGGATTGGATTAGAAAATGCTAAAAAAAGATTGAACGTTATTTATCCAAATGAAAAACATCTTTTGAGAATTGATCAGGATGAACGGTTCTACAATGTTGCGCTGACAATACATTTACAGTAATGGAAAACAGTCAAAAATATAAATGCATTATTGTAGACGATGAGCCGATTGCCAGGAAAATAATTGCTGGTTACGTATCACAAATTGGCTTACTGGAAAATGCGGGCGAATGTAAAAATGCAATTGAAGCTTTGGAGTTTATTTCAAGAGACAGCTCGATTCAAATTGTTTTTTTAGATATTAATATGCCTAATCTGACAGGTTTAGCAATGGCTAAAATTGTGAAAAAGGATATAAAAGTAATTTTTACAACAGCTTATACTGAGTTTGCTGTTGACAGCTATGAGGTGAGTGCGATAGATTATCTGGTAAAACCCTTTTCGTTTGAACGTTTTGCCATTGCTGTTTTTAAAGCAATTGATAGTATCAGATTAACACCAAACTCTTTTAATGAAATCATACCACAGGATAAAACGATATATATTAAATCTGAAGGAATGAGTTATCCGGTTGTGTTGAGTGATATTCATTATTGTGAAGCAATGAAAAACTATACTAAGGTAATTT
>JBDTVD010000373.1:0-3700 GCA_040007375.1 Bacteroidota bacterium
GAACAGCATGAAACACGAAACTGTTACTGTGTAACAGAATTATAAATTATAAATTCTAAATTATAAATTATAAATTCTAAATTATAAATTCTAAATTATAAATGAAGTCAATTATTTATAATTTAGAATTTATAATTAAAATTAAATTATTTTCAATTAACTAATTTTCAAATCCACCACTCTTTATCCTCAGCTTTTCTGCGATCTCTGCGTGAAATAAAAAAGTATTCTGTTTTGAGGAATTAAACATAATTAATACCGTCATTTTTCAGATTGACAAATTTTTCAAATTCATTATTAATAGAAGAAAAAGTCTTTTTCGGTTAGTTTCTTTTAACCAGTTACGGAATATAAACAGGAACTTCAATGAATTGTAAATCCAGAGTTATCCCTAATTCTGCATCTCAATTCCATACTTTTTTTCTTGTAGTTTAAAACACTACAACAATTCTGCTGCTTTACTACACAACTTTAAAAGCAGTAAAGAGTTGAAGTCTATGTTAAGCAACCTTCTTTTACACACGGAAACCTAACTTGTAAAGTAGTCACAGCATTAACAGTGCTGAGTTATCATAGCAGTCACCGGTGTAACTGAATTATTGAAGTAAAATATCTATGAAAAAACAGCATGGAAACAAGTGTGATTCTGATTCTTCAAGGATTCTGAATAATGATATAAATCCATTTATTAATGTTTTAGTTAATCGTCAGGAATTAGTGGAGAACGAAAAAAAATGAAGGTTCATAAAAAGGTGAGTGTTAAAATAAATAAGTATTTGTTTTCTTTTTCTGCGATGCTTATTATGGTAAGCGTAAGCCATTTTTCCAATGCCCAGATTTTTAACTATCAAGTGAATGCTATATATGTTTATTCCTTTACAAAATATATAGAATGGCCAAGTACAACCGGAGATATTCCATCTGACCAGTTTGTAATTGGTGTATTGGGTGATTCATATATACTTAATGAATTAAAAATTCTTACTGAAAATAAAAGAGTACACAATAGATCGATAGTGGTAAGAATCATTGATTTGTCAGAGGTAAAGTTGTGCCATTTAGTTGTCGTTTCAAAATCACAAAGTACTCTGATCAAAAAAGTAAAGGAAGCGTCAATTGGATTACCGGTTTTAATTGTAACCGAAAAACCAGGACTCACCTCCAAGGGAGCGGAGATCTGCATTTTTATTGATGATGAAGATCATTTTAAAACGAAATTCGAATTAAGCAAAACAAATGTTATTAAGAAAGGGCTTAAGATCGCCAGTGAACTAATTAATTTAGCTGAAATAGTATATTAATAATTGCAAGAAGAATATTTTCCAAAAAATATAATAAAATGATAAATAAAATAATAGCTCTGGCTTTTCTTTATCTTCTCTTCCTCTCATCATCTTTAACTGCACAGTCTGTTACCATTCCTGATACTTCTGAAATCAGTAAGATGAGTCTTGAAGATATAATGAAATACAAATCAGCTGGTATTCCTTCGGAGATGCAGGTGCAAAACAGTACTGCCATTGAAGTGGCTTCTGTTACACCGCTTTCATTAAGAAGATTTCCCGGTGTTATATCAGTAATTACAGCAAAGGAAATACAAATGTCGGGTGCAAGAGATTTAATGGATATTTTAAAAATGGTTCCGGGATTTGATTTTGCTGTTGATGTGGAAGGAGTTGTTGGAATAGCAATGCGCGGTAATTGGGCAAACGAAGGAATGGTGATGTTACGTGTTGATGGAATGTCAATGAATGAAACAGTTTTTGGTACGTTGCAGTTTGCAAATAACTTTCCTATTGATCAGATAAAGAAAATTGAAATAATAAGAGGACCAGGATCTGCCATCTACGGCGGTGATGCCGAGTACGGTGTTATAAATATTATTACCAAAAGTATTGAAGATATAAATGGTGTGCAGGTGAATGCAGTATATGGCAAAATGAAACATGCATTGGAAAGCAATAATTATACTGTTGCAGTTGGAAGGCAATTGAAGGATTTTAATTTTACGTTGACGGGTTTTGCAGGAGTTTCGAACAGAAGTGACCAGGTTTATAAGGACATCTTTGGGAATACTTATGACATGTCGAAAAATTCACAAATCAAACCGCTGTTTTTCAATCTTGGAATAAATTATAAGGAATTATCTGTGCGGGCAATATATGATCATTCACAATATGAAACACGTGATGGTTATGATCATTCCTATTCCCAATCTTATCTTCAGAATTTTACAAAATATAAAGTGGAAGTACAATATAAATGGAAATTATCAGATAAATTATTAGTGATTCCGGAGATTAGTTTCAGACGGAATTCGCCATGGGAAGTAACTTCTACTGATCTGGACAGTACAGAAGCCAGCGACGTGATATATAAAACCGTTTCAGACCGATATAAATTTAGTCTTAAATCACAGCTTGATCTTTCAAAAAAAATAAATATTACACTTGGTCTTGAGTGTTTTGATGAGGTTGCAATTAAAGATGATGGTGAAGTGTTTCGGAATTCAAATGCATCAAAGGTCAACTATATCAATTCAGCAGTGTTTGTTCAGGGATTGATAAAGAATAAAATTGCAAATGTTACATTAGGTGCAAGGTATGATTATAATAATTCGTTTGGACACGACTTTGTTCCACGCATTGGTTTAACCAAGAGATTGGGCATAACAAATTTTAAACTTCTTTACAGCAACTCTTTTAAAGCTCCATATATAGAAAACGTAGAAACCAGTTTAAGTGGCACAATCAAGCCGGAAAAAACACAGGTATGGGAGTTTGAATCAAGCTTGGAAATTAATAGTGATATGTTCCTCAGACTTAACTTTTATGATATCACCACATACGACAAGATCATTTATACTGTGGACACTTCTGCTGATGTTACAGGTGCTCCGGATGGTTATATAAATAGAAATGTTACCGGCACCCAGGGAGTAGAACTTGAATATAAATTCCTTGGTAAATGGGGAACTCTTGATTTAACATATTCCTATTATACTGCTGAAAATAAACCGCACATTCCAGAATATGATATACCAGATATACAGAACGAAGTATTAGCCTTAGCACATCATAAGATCACACTCAATTCCACAATTAATTTATCAAAATCAGTTTTTATCAGTCCTTCATTATTATTTTACTCAAAAAAATATGGCATTGCAGGAATTGATGAGCTAGAAAATTACATCTATAAAGAATTCCCTGAGACTTTCTATGCCAATGTATTTATAGGATATAATACTCCCATAAAAGGTTTGCAGGCTGGATTTGGAGTTTATGATATATTCAATCAGAAAACATTTTATATACAACCTTATAACAGTGGTCATGCTCCATTTCCGGGAACTTCAAGAGAGTTTCTTGTGAGGTTAAATTATAATTTTAAATTGAAATGATACAGATGATTCAATGATTACTAATTTGTAATCAGTGGTTAAACTTGCTCCTTTTTATAGTGATGAAGTGATGAGGTGATGAAGTAATGAGGTGATGAAGTAAGTTTATTTTAACTCTGCGAACCTCTGCGCCTATGCAACCTCTGCGTGAAATAAAAAGCAACAAACACAGAGAAATTAAACCTGTAAAGAGAAACTATATTTCTCAACTCTGTGTTCTCTTTTCCTCTACAACCTCTGCATGAAATAAAAAGCAACAAACACAGAGAAATTAAACCTGTAAGGAGAAACTATATT
>JBDTVD010000374.1:0-3662 GCA_040007375.1 Bacteroidota bacterium
GATGGCTTATTATAATCATAATGGAGCAAGCACTTCTTTTTGGGATTATGGAAATTGCTCAAATGGAGGCAGACTTTCGGATGTAGGAACAACATTTAGTAATGCCTGGGAACATTATGTATATATAGTGGATGCATCACAGAGTTCTATGAAGATATATAAAAACGGAGTCCTGGAGGTATCAAAAACAGGTACATCAGTTTTAAGTAATAGAAACAGGGACTTATATATAGGAGGTGCTTATGAATTTTCCGGTTTGCCTTTCTTTTTTGATGGTATTATTGATGATGTGGAAATTTACGACAGAGTATTGAATGTTCAGGAAATTCTTGCACTTACTACCAGTACAGGGACGTTATGTGTTGATACAACTTCTTCGCCATTGAATCTAACACAAGGTCTGGTCGCCTGTTATCCCTTTAGTGGAAATGCTGATGACCTGAGTGGGAATAATCATAATGGAGCCAGCTTTGGAGCAACATTAATTAATGACCGGTTCGGGAATTCATTAAGTGCCTATTCATTCGATGGAGTAAACGATTATATTATGCTGGGAAATTATGCATCTATACTTCCTGTAAACAATGATGTTTCTGTAAGCGTCTGGATCAAAGCCAATACTTTTAAGGCGCAAACAGTGCTTATGGCAAATCCTGATATATATGCTGACCGGTTTAATTTTATGGTATATTATAATCATAACGGAGCAAGCACTTCTATACTTGACTATGGTAATTGTACTGGCGGGGGCAGGTTGATTGATATCGGAACACCATTTAATAGTGTCTGGGAACATTACGTTTTTATCACAAGCAGCAGTCAGGGTTTTGAACGAATATATAAAAACGGAGTACTTCAGTCATCAAAATCAGGAGCATCTGTTTTAACTAACAGAAATCGTGACCTCAGGATTGGAGGTGCTTATGAATATACGAGTATGCCCTTCTTTTTTGAAGGATTTATTGATGATATAGAAATTTATGACAGGGTGTTGAACACGCAGGAAATTTCCGCACTCTATAATTTGCAGGGTCCTTTATGTGTAACAAGTGATATTCAGGAAACAGCTACCGAAGATTTCAGCGTTTCTCCAACTATTACAGATGGTGTTCTTAATATATATACTAAATCAAAAGAGAATGGTACTTTAAAAATATATAATTCAATCGGAAAACTTGTTTTTAATTCCGCAATTAACCAGGGAGAATCAACAAAAACTGTGAATTTATCATCACTGTCAAAGGGAATTTATTTCGTAGAGTTGAGATGCGGAAAAAATAATCATGCTGAAAAAATACTACTTCAGTAAGAGTATCACACAAATTTAATTTTTCTTGCAGCAAATGCACACATACGCAGAAGAATTACACCATGCTTAAATCGTGAAATATTTGTTGAGCCGTAAGTACGTTCACGATAACGGATGGGAAGTTCCACAATTTTCAGATTAAGTTTATAAGCTCCGAAGATGAGATCGTAATCTCCGAAAGGATCAAAATCACCAAAGAAACTTCTGTTTGTTACAAGGCGTTTATAATCCTCAGCAAAAATAACTTTAGTTCCGCATAAAGTATCTTTAAAAGGTTGATCAAGGAGCCAGGTAAATGCAATACTGAAGAATTTATTTCCCAACATATTCAGAAAACGCATAGCTTCTTTTTCCATTGGATAAACAAGCCTGCAGCCATTAATAAAGCTTCCTTTGTTAGTTGCTATAGCATCATAAAATTTAGGAAGATCTTCTGGTGGTACGGTAAGATCTGCATCCAGGATCATAAGGATATCACCTTCAGCAATGGAAAATCCTTTTCTCACTGCATCATTTTTTCCTTTACCACTTTGCTTATCGATTTTAATACGATACTGATCTTTATATTTTTCATGCACCTTTTGCACGGTTTCCCAGGTGTCGTCTGTTGAGTTACCTTCAATAAAAATTATTTCCTGCCACTTACCAAATTTGGGGATGCGTAGTAATCCATTTTCAATATTTCCACTTTCATTTCGCGCAGGAATTATTATAGAAACAGAATATTTCTCCTGTGTGCTTTCTGAACTTTCTAATGATGCAGGTTTGGCAAAGGAATATCCACACATAGCCATTAAGCGGAACAATGGCAGCTTGGCAAGATACCTGTTGATGAATGTAGAAAGTAACGGAATATATATTGGAAATAACATGCGTCGAGTCTGTCTGTAACAGTCAAAGCCTGATAACATTAAAAGGTTCTTCACATCATCACCTGTGAGCCAGTTTACATTGGGTGATTTGGTTTTTAATCCCAGGCCTTCCGCCATTTTAATAAGTGGTGACCAGAGATGATTGTGATAATTAATTATAATTTTAGTTTGTTCATGACAGACATGATGCAATTGTTCGAAAACTTTCTGAACATCTTCCGAGTAACCAATAAGGTTGGAAATAACAATTAGATCATATTTCTCAGTAAGTATAATATGTTCTGCTTCCATTACGTAAAGCTCAAGATCCGGAAATTGTTTCTTTGCTTCCGTAATCATAGCTTCACTGAAATCAATCCCTGTCTTTTTGCGTGCTTTAACCTGTGAGAGTAATTCACCTGTACCGCAACCTATTTCCAGAATAGAAAAAGTTTCATGGGAGAAGTAATTGCAATATGCTGAAATATCATCCCAGTAATACCAATGTCTTTTCCGCTTCTTACTGCGTTCACTGGCCAGGCGGTCAAAATAATCTCTGTAATTCAATATTCTATATATTATTATTTTTCATCACTACTGATTACTGCATATCTACTGCAGAAGTTACACTTAATATTTTTAATAGTTTATTTTATATAAATAGGCGGGTTCTGATTCACCTATCTGTTTTACAAGTTGAAGTTTTAACGGATATTTTGTTGCAATCGGCTGTAATAAACGATTTATCGTATTAATGGTATAACCATCTATTTTTTTCGGATTTCTGCGAAGACTGGCAACAATTATATGTGTCACTTTTTCTCTCTGAAAAGTTGCCAGAACTGTATCAGCATTATCGCTGAAAACATTATATACAGGATAGAATCTCTTTCCTTTTGAATACACAAATGACATCGGTGCTTTACGTGAAACCACATAACTGTTGTCAGGAAGACTATCTGCACAATAGCTACTCATCTTCAGG
Organism: Bacteroidota bacterium; assembly: GCA_040007375.1. Classification (GTDB taxonomy): domain Bacteria; phylum Bacteroidota; class Bacteroidia; order AKYH767-A; family OLB10; genus JANOXC01. The sequence continues at coordinate 3,146 of JBDTVD010000374.1, forward strand.
AAATTTACCCAGTCTTCTGTGTAACCGTAAAGTAAATCACCATTCGCATTTTTTTTCAGCAGAGGAATATTTGCTATTGCTTTACCTGAACTTGTAATCAAACTGCTGAAAATAAAAACACCAATAAATGCCAGGTACAGGAATTGCACGGGACTGGATTTTACTATGTAGTAAATGCCATAAAACATAATCATCAGAATGTAGGGAACATAAACAAGTACCATACGGGGTTGGTCCCATTGCTTCTGTAAAACGGTAAATGTAAGAGCCATCATTACCAATGCATAAATCATAGTAAATTGCATATAATGGTTCTTGTTGCGGAGAATTACAACCAATGTAATGACAAAGAAAACTATAGTGAGAAAAATTAACGCACCTTTTGTTGTTGTAGTTTCAGGTGACATGAAACCAAATATCTGGTAAAGTCTTTTTCCTATATATAATTGCGTATTGTCAAGGAAGCGTTGTATAAATCCAGAAGTAGTTTCATATCCTTTCGAGGCATTATAAGGGT
>JBDTVD010000375.1:0-3645 GCA_040007375.1 Bacteroidota bacterium
GCGACCTATTCTCATGCCGCTCCTGACGGAGCTAAATTGGTTTTGGACATTTGGAGAAGTACTATCAGCGTGCATTTGCTGTGGCTTTAAAAAATAAAAAAATTGCATTCAAAGAACAGGCTCCGTATGATTTGATATTTCAGGAAACAGTGATAGGCAAGCAGTATTTTGATTTTCTTATAGAAGATAAATTAGTCGTAGAATTAAAAAAGGATAATAAGTTTTCAAAAAAGCATATTGACCAGGTAAATAGTTATCTAAGGGTTTCCGGTCTTCAACTTGCAATTTTAATAAATTTTTCAAGCAATGGAGTTATATATAAGCGTATACTAAACATTAATAGTAGTGATTCGTAAATTCGTACAGATTCGTAATTCGTAGATGAAACCATCAATACCAAAAGGAACAAGAGACTTCTCACCGTCAGAAATGGCGAAGAGAAATTATATATTTAATACCATCCGTACTGTTTATGAAAAATTTGGATTTCAGCAGATAGAAACTCCATCAATGGAACTATCATCAACTTTACTAGGAAAATATGGTGAAGAAGGAGATAAACTCATTTTTAGGATTCTTGATTCCGGGCCGTTTTTCAAAGAATTTGTAAAAGAAAACTTTTACTACGGAAGTGTTAACAATATTGAAGATCTTGATATAATTAATTCAGAAACATTTAAAAAGGAATTAGCACTTTATATAGCTAAGAAAAATAGTAGTATGACTTTAAGGGATTGGATAACTGATGATCCTGAATACGACAATAAAATAAAGAAAATAGCACATGAGTATTTGAGATCTGTTATTTCTGAAAAGGCTCTACGTTACGATTTAACAGTTCCATTTGCACGATATGTAGTAATGCATCAGAATGAAATTACTTTTCCATTCCGTCGTTACCAGATTCAGCCTGTCTGGCGTGCTGATCGTCCTCAGAAAGGAAGATACAGAGAATTTTACCAGTGTGATGCTGATATGATTGGTTCACCATCGTTATTAAATGAACTGGAATTGATACAGATTATTGATGAAGTATTTTCAACACTTGGATTAAAAGTTACCATCAAAGTAAATAATAGAAAGTTATTATATGGTTTGGTGGAAGCGATGGAAGCAACGCAACATTTTCAATCTATTGTAATTATTATTGATAAGATTGATAAAATAGGAGAGGAGAAAGTACTGGAAGAATTAAAAGGTTTAGGATTGAATGAAAAGCAGCTACAGAAAATGAAAGATGCATTTGCGGCAAAGAATTCAGACAATGATTTAAATCTTGGAATTCTTGATGAGTTGATTATTGGAAGTGAAACCGGAAAGAAAGGTGCTGATGAATTGAAAAGTGTGCTTCGTCATTTTGGTGCATACGATTGGGTGAAGCCAGATGCAACACATCATTCTTTTAAAGTGAATAATCATCTGCAACTGGATTTAAGTCTTGCGCGCGGACTGAATTATTACACAGGAATGATTTTCGAAGTGAAAGTGAATGATGAGAGAAGTACATTTACCAGTAGTGTTTTAGGAGGAGGAAGATATGATGATCTTACGGGAATTTTCGGAATGCCTGGTGTTTCAGGTGTTGGAATTTCTTTTGGTGTAGATCGTATTTATGATGTGATGGAAGAATGCGGATTGCTGAATGATGCAGTGATATCACAATCATCAACAAAAATAATGTTTGTTAATTTTGGTGGTGAGGAAGAAAGAGTGTCTTTAAATTATCTGCAGAAAATACGTGCTGCAGGAATTCCTTCTGAGATCTATCCGGATAATGCAAAGATGAAAAAGCAGATGGGTTATGCTGATGATAACAAGATTCCGTTGGTTGCCATAATAGGTTCCGAAGAAATACAAAAGAATATGATCACTGTTAAGAATATGAAAACAGGTGAACAAAATACTATGTCGGTTGAACAGTTGATTGCATCTGTTAAATCATAATCAAATATAAAAATCATAACTATCAGCATTCCTTTATGATTCATCAAATAACAGATCAGCATCTTGATTTTAATAAAATTTCTTCTATCATTTATTCAGATACAAAGCTGGAATTAAGTGAAGGTGCAAAAAAGAAAATACAAACCTGCAGAGATTATATTGACCAGAAATTAAGTTCGGGAAAAGAAATATATTACGGTATCAATACTGGTTTTGGATCTCTATATAATAAAAGTATTTCAGAAGGTGATTTAGAACAGTTGCAGGTTAACCTGGTAATGTCGCATGCCTGTGGTACAGGAGCAGAAGTGCCTGATGAAGTTGTAAAGCTGATGATCTTTTTAAAAATACAGGGATTGTCATATGGTAATTCAGGTGTGCAGGTAGAAACGGTGCAACGTCTGATTGATTTTTATAATAATAATATATATCCTGTAATTTACGAACAGGGTTCTCTTGGTGCTTCCGGTGATCTTGCACCTCTTGCACATCTTACCCTACCATTATTAGGAATGGGAGAAGTGATTTTTAAAGGAGAACGAATTTCCGGTGCTGAGCTGAATAAAAAACTGGGTTGGAATGCCATTCGTTTAAAATCAAAAGAAGGTCTTGCATTATTGAATGGAACACAGTTTATGAATGCTTATGCAACATTGTCAATCATACATTCAAAAAAAATAATGGATGCTGCTGATGTTGTTAGTGCACTATCTATTGATGCGTTTGATGGAAGGATTGAACCTTTTCATCATTTAATTCAACAGGTACGTCCACACCAGGGACAGATTGCAACTGCATTGAATGTGCGCACTATTTTAAATGGAAGTGAAATTATTTCTCAACAGAAACAACATGTTCAGGATCCATATTCATTCCGTTGTATTCCACAAGTTCATGGTGCAAGTAAGGATGCATTTAATCATGCTGCATTTACAGTGTTTAATGAAATAAATTCTGTAACCGATAATCCAACCGTTTTTCCAGAGGAGGATTTAATTATATCAGCAGGAAATTTTCATGGACAACCTCTTGCATTGATCATGGATTACCTTGCAATTGCACTTGCAGAAATAGGAAGCATCAGTGAGAGAAGAACGTATCAGCTCATCAGTGGACAAAGAGGATTACCACCATTCTTAGTTGCAAAAGCCGGATTAAACAGTGGCTTTATGATTCCTCAATATACAGCTGCAGGAATTGTAAGTCAGAATAAACAATTATGTACACCGGCTTCTGTTGATTCCATTGTTTCTTCTAACGGACAAGAGGATCATGTAAGTATGGGTGCCAATGCTGCAACAAAATTATATCTTGTTGTGCAGAATGTAGAACGTATTCTTGCAATAGAATTAATGAATGCTGCACAGGCATTGGAATTCCGTCGTCCTTTAAAAACATCAGCATCACTTGAAAAACTTATTTCAGCATACCGTAAAAAAGTTAGCTTCTTCGATGTTGACAGAATATTATATACTGACATTCAGAATTCAGTAGACTTTTTACTGGAAGAGAACTTTGAAAATTATCTTAAATAAAATACTCCTGCAATGAGAAAATATATATTAGTTGTGTTACTTACATTTTCGCAAGTTGTATCTGCACAAGGTCCGGTTCACAATAAAGGAACATTCAGAGAATTTAAACCCGGATACTATCAAAACTCTATATTAAAAGGGATTGAAGAGGAGGAAGTAGAAGTTA
>JBDTVD010000376.1:0-3643 GCA_040007375.1 Bacteroidota bacterium
GAACTTGAAGATTTTTATCGGAGAGAAAAAGTAGAATTAAGAGAAAAAATTAATCAATTTGTCGTATTTCACAACTGAAGGGTGTTCTCTGTGATGCAGTGTGGAATGATGTCTTGTATATATTCTTTGAGGAATTCTGCAAAACCATGCAGCTGCCATTCCGGCCAGTGAAGCCTCAAAAAGATGCCCGTGTACAATATCCGGTTTCGATTTTGAAAAGTGTCTGATGAGTTTAAATGTTACTGAAGGAAGATCTTTTTTTCCATCAAACTTTATAAATTGTGTTGCATATCCACGTGAAATAAAAAGTTTCATCAGCGGAGGGACATCCGGATTCAGAAAAACATACTCTACTTCAAATTTATTTTTATCAATTGAACCCGCCAGCCATTCAAAACCGAGACTATTGTTGATATTTGAAATAATGTATATTAGTCGCTTCCTGTTTTCCGGCATCAAGTTCATAGTCAGAGTAAGCAAAATTATAAATTATACCATACCTTCGTTTCAGTTACGGATACACAGCTGTAAGAAAGAGATTATATGTCTTCACCCATACTTGGTTCAATTATAAAATCACCATTATTCAATTCTCCGGGAAGAAAAATTCTTCGTGCTTTTGCTTATACGCTACCTGTTTTTATACGGAAGAAAATTATTTCACGGTGGCGAGTTAACGGTTCTATATCATTTAAGATTAATGGTATCACAGTAAATTATTTTTCCAATGCTGATGATGGAATTGCTGATGTATTGTATTACGCTGCAGAAACTTTTAAGGAATATCATGAATTGGAATTATTCAGTCATTTTTCGAAAAAAGCACGAACGATACTTGATATTGGCGCTAACACTGGCATCTTTTCCGTTATTGCATCACTATCGAATCCTCTTGCGGAGATTTATGCTTTTGAACCTTACCATACCAATGCTGAACGGCTGAAAAAAAATTTAGCACTGAATAAAATTTCCAATGTTAAGATTATCAATTGCGCAGTAGGAAATAATAATGAGAAAATACCATTTACCATTCCTGCTGAAGACAGAGTGTGTGATGTACTTTCTGCAGATGAAAATTTTACAAAGCAGTTTTATAAAGGTCATGTTAAATATATAAATACAGAAGTAGAACAAATTACTGCAGACAGTTTTATTGAAGAAAATAAAATCAAACAGGTAGATCTTGTTAAAATTGATGTTGAAAGTTATGAGATTCCTGTGTTTGAGGGAATGAAAAATACACTTGAAAAGTTTTCACCGGTAGTAATCTGCGAAATATTTGTAAAGAAAGAAAGAGACCATTTTTACAAAGACTTTCTGAATGGTCTTGGTTATTATATATACCTTGTTCTGCCTTCCGGAATAGTGAGAGTAGAAAACCTGGTAAGCAATCCTGACTGCAGGAATTTTATCTTCTCAAAAAAGAAAACATCAGAGCAGTATACGTCATTCAAAAATATGCAGGTAATTTGTGATGAATTGTTTTAAACTTCAAGATCACTCTGTGGACTCACAACTCCAAAGAATATCAAATATCGAACAAGGAATTTCGAATGATGAAGTTTATTCTCCACCGTCATTGCGAAACACAGAATGTGTTGTGGCAATCCCCTTCTGTAATGATAAATCAATCATGAGGTGCAGTAAGCAGCATGCGTATTCTTCTATTCAGGGGATTGCCACATCCCGAATTTTCGGGATTCGCAATGACGGTTGAAATCAGTACTGCACTCTCATTATATTCTCCGAACTCCGAACTAACTACTCAATGCTCACAACTAATAATTTTCAAGAATTATTTTCGCCAATGCTTCTGCACCTCTTCTTCTGGAGTATTTCTGCAACTCTTCTTCATTGATATTCATTGCAATCTTACCGGTACTCTTCCACTCTTCAAACCATTGATTTAATATATGAACAAAATCAGAAGCAGAATTGGCAATAGATCCTGTTCCTGTTCTTTCCACAATTTCATCTATCACATCATCATCACCGGGAGCAATCAGCACTTTGTTGCGTGATGCCATAAAATCAAACAATTTAGTAGTGTACACGCCGCGATATCCTTTCCATGCTGCCTGAAAAAGCACTTCAGAATTCACCATATAATTTACGGCATCCATAGTATTTACACGATCATGCATTTCAACAAAATTTGCAGGCAAAGCATTTTTTAACAACCTGGCAACATCATTATGAATTGAAACACCAATGAGATTAATCAACACTTCATCGGTTTTCTTATCTTTTAAAAATTCCTTAAGACCATCAATCAGAATTGAAAAATCCTGTTGCATATAATAGGTTCCAACAAGTGCAAAACGGAAACGGGAGGAAATTTTTTTCTCTGCATTTTCATATAAGGTTTCATCATAACCGTTTGTAATAATCAACAGATTTCCTTTATATATGGAACGTAAAACATCTCCTATCGGAGCACTTACTGCACTTACACTGCTTACGTTTTTTAACCACCTTTGAATATAATTTTTCTTAAACCGGTCGATGTAACGTAAAGTAAATGGCGGATGATAATCTGCATTCAAATAACCGTTATTCCATAAATCACGAAAATCAACATGCACCGGTATTCCGGATATTTTATTGATTTCTGCGGCAAGACGGATTAAATTAAGAGGAGGAGAAGTAACAATGATGAGATCGTACGAATTACTTTTAAGATGCTCTTCAACAAATTCCCTAAACGACTTCCGTGCATCTGCTTCTACATTAAAGTGACCAAGTAAATTAATGATGAAATAAAACAATTTACTGAATAAAGGAATCTTTAACAGATTATTCCGGAAAAGTTCAATAGCTTTTAATTTGGATGATGGAAGTCTGTATATATTATAATCAGGAAACTCTTCATACGTTATTTCACTTCCTGTGTCACCGGTTAAATCACTCCACTTGCTTTCATTACCTGACCAGTGCCGTGTAATCACTGTTGGAAAAACTCCATACTCATGAAAATGATTTGCCCACGATCCTGCTCTTAATCCGGCAACAGCATTTACAGGAGGGAAAAAATATGTGATGAGCAAACACTTCTTCATACACCGTTAAATACTTTCATAAATCGTCCGGCAATATAATTACGGAAGATATCATTACCAGGATTGAGTCCATTCGCTTTAAGCAGCAGAACAGATTCTTCAGTGAGATTTAAAAATCTTTTTTCTTTCATCCATTTTGCATCCGGTGGAGCAAAGCCTATCTTATCAGTACGTGAGTATACAGCTTTAGGGACAATCTGCTTCGTTGCTTCTCTCAGAATATACTTGGTTCTGCCATGATGATAAAGCAGCTCTGCAGGAACACTGAACGTATATTCCACCAACTGATGACTCAGAAACGGAAGTCGTACTTCTACCGAATGCGACATGGAATTTCTATCAGCATAACGCAGCAATTCCGACAATTCATTTTCAATTGCATACTTCAGCCGTTCACGAAGTGTATATCCTTTATTATATATATCACGCTTTTTTCCAATAAGCTGCAGTAAAGGATCATACATGAACTTCATTCCGATAGATTTCTCCTTACCAAAATTTTTCTTCAGATACTGCATCTCTTTGCGCAATGACATCAGCTTTCCACGTCGGTATAATTCCCATATTGCAAAATATTTCAGGTT
>JBDTVD010000377.1:0-3634 GCA_040007375.1 Bacteroidota bacterium
CCACTTCCAGTCCATTGGCTTTAATTGCTTTTCCCGGAGCAGGAACCTCCACTTTGGTCTGTGGCAATTTATTCATGTCAGCAGTAAGCATAGTTTTTAAAGATGCATCATATCCACCTGCTAAACCAATCGTAAGATTAGTTGCCGTGAAATATTTTTTGTACTGTGATTCCACATCATCCAGCGTAATATTTTTTATTCCGGAAACTGTTCCGCTTGTCATACTTTGATAATTGGTTCCCTGGAAAAGAAAATCTTCCAGCGCCATTTTACTAAACTCTTCATCGCTTGAAGTTTTAATAACCTGATCAACATAATTCAGTTGATTGGATTTCACTCTTTCAAAATCTTCTGAATCAAAACGTGGTGTTAACATCAATCCCTTTACCACTTCATAAAATTTACTTAACAGATCACGATGTACAAGAAAAGTAATATAAGTAACTTCTTTATCCACCGATCCGAAATACTGAGAAGCAAAAGGATAAGTAAAATCTTTCACCTGGCTGCTTGTCATCTTATCTGTTCCGCCATCCATAATGGTTTGCACAGTAAGTAACGTTAATCCTTCTTTTCCTTTCGGATCGCAGACGCTGCCATTACGGAACATCATTTTAATTACCACAATATCGGAACCCTTAACAGGTAACTCTACAAATTCAATGGCATGTGCTGCCTGGCTGAATAACACTATATATATAAACAGGAATATCTTTTTCATTGATGTTGGTTGCTTAATTATTTAACTGGTGAATTGGCATCATCAGAAATAGTTCCGATGGTAAGTGCTGAGGTAACATAATATTTTGCAGCTACACGCATGATATCTGCTGCAGTTACTTTTTCATACTGACGGTAGGCTATATTTATTGATTCCGGATTGTTGGTTACCCATATATATCCTGCCAGTGCTTCTGCAATACGTGATGGACTGTCAATTCCCATTGCAAATCCATAACGCAAACGCATTTTTACATCTGCAAGCTGTTGTGCATCTACAGGATTTGTTTTTGCATAGTCAATGGCTTTCATAAATTCATCCTTTACATACTGCATATCTTCTTTCTTAACCAGTGATGCAGATATTTCTATCAGATAGGGATCAACAGTGTTATTTGCACTTCCATCCATACTTCTTACTTTACTTTCTTTCACCACCAGTTTATTATACAAATCAGATTTTTCACTGAACAGAATTGCATTCAAAAGATCAATTGCCTGCATATCATTATTCTGATCGCTGTAAGCAGGACCTTTAAAATCCAATGTTACTGCGGGTGGAAAACCAGGCACCTGAATATGTGTAGAGCGTTGTTCTGTCTGAACAGGTTCCACATCAATTTTACTTACATAATTTCCACGCTCCCATTTGCCAAAATATTTTTCAGAAAGTGCATTCACCTGCTCAGGAGTAACATCACCTACCACTAAAATTGTTGCATTCTCAGGTCGATAAAACCGCTGAAAGAATTGTTTTGAATATTCATACTGATTAGGCATATCAACAATGTCCTTAAAGAATCCCATTGTAGTGTGCTTGTAAGTATGTTTATCAAAAGCCACATCAGCAATTTTTTCATTCAACTGTGTATATGGACTGGAAGAATTTTTTGTGTATTCTCCTTTTACAGCACCTGCTTCTGTTTTAAACTGCTGCAAGGAATATTTCAGATTCATAAAACGATCCGACTCCAGATCGAATAATGTTTCCAGCATTGCTGCATTTCCGGTGATGTGATACACCGTACGATCAAGACTTGTATTTGCATTTGCAGATGCTCCTGATCCTTTTAATATTTCATTATATTTTACAGGAGGATATTTTTCTGTTCCGCGAAACATCATGTGCTCAAAGAAATGTGCAAAGCCGGAATGACCAGCTTCTATTTCATCGCGTGAGCCAACATGCATCACTATATAAAATGCTGCAATTCCCGGACTGCCATAAGGAACCGTTACAACGTTTAATCCGTTCGCCAGTTTTTTCTGATGAATGGGATAAGGCAGAATGTTTTTCTCCTGCGCAAATGCTGACGCACTGATGGAGAGTAAAATGATAAATTGAAGTATTTTCATGTATAGTTGTGAGTTATGAGTCGTGAGTTGAGGGACTAGGGAACAGGGATTAGGGACCAGGGAAATTTATATATAATTCAGAATCTCAATTTAATTTATAATTTAGAATTTAGAATTTATAATTTAATTCCTCAGGTAAGCATTCCCCCATCCACATTAATAACCTGTCCTGTTATATATGATGACAGATCACTTGCGAGGAAGAGTACCAGGTTAGCAACATCTTCTGCTGTTCCACCTCTCTTCAATGGAATTGCTTCACGCCATTGTTTTACCGTTTCCTCATTGAGTGCACCTGTCATTTCAGTTTCAATAAATCCTGGTGCAATGGCATTACAACGGATGTTACGTGATCCTAATTCCAGTGCAACAGATTTTGTAAAACCAATGATGCCTGCTTTACTTGCAGCATAATTTGCCTGACCTGCATTTCCTTTTACACCAACAACTGATGATATATTTATTATAGAACCTTTGCGTTGTTTCAGCATCGGTTTCTGACAGGCTTTTGTAATATTAAAAACAGATTTCAGATTTGTTTTTATCACCTCATCAAAATGATCTTCTGTCATGCGCATTAACAGATTATCGCGTGTGATACCTGCATTGTTCACCACTACATCCAGCGTTACAAATTCTGCAACAATTGCAGTAATCAACTCATCTGCTGCTTTAAAATCTGCTGCATCTGAACGGTAACCTTTGCTCTTTACTCCTGACTGTTGAAGTTCTCTTTCCAGTTCAGCAGCTTTATCAGGGGAAGAAAGAAAGGTGAACACTACATTGGCTCCCTGTTCTGCCATCTTTAAGGCAATGCCTCTTCCGATTCCACGGGATGCTCCCGTAACCAATACCGTTTTACCCTCCAGTAATTTCATGATTTCAGTTGTGGTGTTGTAAAAAATGAAGGGCCAAATATAGTAAGTTCGGAGTATGTAGTTCGGAGTTCGGAGTAAAAGTGAATAGTTGTCAGGAGTTAGTTGTTAGTTAAAATCAATACGACATTCGATATTCTTGTTCAAAATCCAATATTCAAGAAATGTGGGTGCTGGGTGCTGAGTGCTGGGTTAAGTAATATCTATACCAGATACTAGCTACTAGATGCTAACTACTCGATACTATTGAAACTCCTGCTTGCTGCTACAGAATAGAGGTATTCTTATTACAGCCGGTTTAACTGATTCCATTATATTTGCCCTTAACTGATTCAAACCTCAAACTAAAAAAATAATGAAGAAACTACTCTTAATCATCTTATTAATTTCAAGTGCTGCAGGAGTGCAGGCTCAAAAAGGATTCCGTGCTGGTATAAGAGGCGCATACAATTCTACGTGGCTGTTTAATAAAAATGTAAGTGATGCCGGTGATGAACTGGATTATAAATCGTCATTTGGTTTGCAGGCAGGTGTTTCGCTTGTTTACATGTTTAGTGAAAGTACTGGATTTTCTCTTGATGTGATGTCAGGTAGTGTAAATCAGAAATATACCAACCGTCTTCTCAAGGGTACACCATTTGAAACAAAATACGAATCAGAAACAAAAATGTCGAACATCGATT
>JBDTVD010000378.1:0-3623 GCA_040007375.1 Bacteroidota bacterium
GGTAATGCGGGCAATGTGGTTAATTGGTTTGAACTACAAAATAATGTTTGAAGACTTAACGGCAATCGTGGAAGAGATGTAAGTTGATTGTTCGAGCAGGATAGATATACAAGATGGTCAAAGTATTGAAGTCCTGTCAGATTTGATATATTACTTGAGTTAATGGTGATGCTGGACGGACTAACTACCTGTAAGCATGTAGTGTCCAGTTGATTTCCGTTAAGACAAGTTGAGTATCCATGCGCATTCAGCCAGGTTACAAAATTGGCATCAGGGATGGTTACAAATTGCGCACACGATTTTTTCAGAGTAAGGGTTGCCAATAATACGACAAGGAGAATAGTGGTTTTTCTCATACAAATACAAATAATATGACCGGATTGCGGAGGGTTGACAGTTCAATAAATGCAGCCAGTTTTGGAAGTTGGCCATCATTACAAATATAAGATTATTCATTACTTCAGCAAGGTTTGAGGTATATATTTTTCATTCAATAACACTATTTTTGTCGCATGCCGGAAACACATGCAATTGATGCAACTGCACAGGGATTGAGTAGAGACACATTATTGAAAGCCTACAGGTTGATGTGCACTGCGAAGGAGATGACAGTTATTTATGAGGAGAAATCAGCAATCACAGCAAAATATGTTCATGCAACTTCACGCGGACATGAAGCTATTCAGCTCGCTGTATCATTACAACTGAAACCACAGGATTATCTCAGTGCTTATTATCGTGATGATTCAATGTTGCTTGGAATTGGTTTGCAACCTTATGAATTGATGTTGCAGTTGATGGCGAAACGTGATGATCCTTTCAGTGGTGGACGAACTTATTATTGTCATCCAAGTTTACGACGTGATGATATGCCGAAAATTCCACATCAGAGTTCTGCAACAGGAATGCAGGCAATTCCAACAACAGGTATTGCAATGGGAGTTCAGTATCTCGAACGCCAGGGATTATTAAAGTATGCTCATGGAGAAAGTCCTGTTGTAATTTGTTCGTTAGGTGATGCATCAGTTACTGAAGGAGAAGTATCAGAAGCATTCCAGATGGCTGCATTAAAACAATTTCCGATTATATATGTAGTGCAGGATAATGAATGGGATATTTCTGCAACAGCTTATGAAACACGTTCAATGAATGCTTATGAATATGCACGTGGTTTTAAAGGACTGGAAGCAATATCCATTGATGGAACTGATTTCATCGGTTGTTATGATACGATGAATAAAGTAATTAATTCAGTGCGTAAAGAAAGCCGTCCGTATCTGGTTCATGCAAGAGTGCCGTTATTAAATCATCATACATCAGGAGTAAGAAAAGAATGGTATAGAGATGATTTAGAAGCTGCAGCACAACGTGATCCTTTACCACGTTACCGTTCACAACTTCTTGATTTAGGAATTGAAGAAAATGAATTGATTTCTTTAGAAGAAGAAGCATATAATACTGTTCGTGCAGATTTTGAAAAAGCATTGAATGCAGAAGATCCTCTTCCGGAAGATTTATTTCTGCATGACTTTGCACCAACACCTGTAACAGAAGAAAAAGGAGAAAGATCACCTGCAGGAAAAGAAGCAACTGTTATGGTTGACTGTGCACTTTTTGCTGTGCAGGAATTAATGGAGAAACATAAAGAGTGTTTATTATATGGTCAGGATGTTGGTGGAAGATTGGGTGGAGTTTTTCGCGAAGCAGCAACACTTGCACAAAAATTTGGTGACAGCAGAGTTTTTAATACACCGATACAGGAAGCATTTATTGTTGGAAGTACAGTTGGTATGAGTGCAACAGGATGCAAGCCAATTGTAGAAGTGCAGTTTGCCGATTATATATGGCCTGGTTTGAATCAGTTGTTTACAGAAGTAAGCAGATCATGCTATTTAACAAATGGTAAATGGCCGGTGAGTTGCATTCTTCGTGTTCCTATCGGAGCATATGGAAGTGGTGGACCTTATCATTCATCAAGTGTGGAAAGTGTACTTGCAAATATCCGCGGAATTAAAATCTGTTATCCTTCAAACGGTGCAGATTTAAAAGGATTAATGAAAGCTGCCTACTATGATCCAAACCCTGTTGTGATGTTAGAACATAAAGGTTTGTACTGGTCGAAAATAAAAGGAACAGAAGAAGCAAAAACAATTGAACCTTCAGAAGATTATATATTGCCATTAGGTAAAGCACGTATTGTTCAGGAAGCCCATGCATCTGATTACAGCAATACACTTTCTATCATTACATATGGAATGGGAGTTTACTGGAGTAAAAATGCTGCAAGGAATTTTGTGGGTAAGGTAGAGATTATAGATCTGCGCACATTGGTTCCTCTGGATGAAGAGACTATATATAATAGCGTGAACAAACATCATCGTTGTTTAGTAGTAACAGAAGAACCAGTTGCCAATTCATTCGCACAGGCACTTGCAGGAAGAATACAGAAAGCCTGTTTTCAATCTCTTGATGCACCTGTAGAAGTAATAGGATCAGAAAATCTACCTGCAATACCACTCAACAGCATCCTCGAAAAAAATATGTTACCCAATGCAGAAAAAGTAGGAGTGATGATTGGGAATATGCTGAACTATTAATTAGCCAATCCGGTAATTAGCCAATTAGCCAATGGAAAATGAAAATTTAATCAGCAAAGCTGATTACTTTATTAAAAAAACAATTGGCTAATTATCACATTGGCTAATTGGCTAATTAAAACAGATCATTTATAATTGAAAAGTTACAATCAATAACACCGCTCCCCTTGTTTAAACTGAAATTGTCCACCGATCCACGCTGGGTTAATATTGTAGAAAAGAATATTGAAGAGATATTAACTGATCATGCTTACTGTGAGCAGAAGGCAGCAAGTAATGCTATTTCTATTATTGTAAAATGGCCGGAGCATTCTGACATGGTTACTGCATTACTGGAAATTGCACAGGAAGAACTTACACATTTTAAAATGGTACACGATAAATTATTAAATCGTGGATATATATTAGGTCGTGAAAGAAAAGATCCTTACGTAAACCTGTTATATGATTTTATGAAAAAAGGTGGCGATAGAACAATGCAGTTAATTGATCGTTTAATGTTTGGTGCTATGATTGAAGCAAGAAGCTGCGAACGTTTTAAAGTTTTGTCAGAAGAAATAAATGATATTGATCTGAAAGAATTTTATCGTGAACTGATGATCAGTGAAGCCAATCATTACACAGTTTTTTTAGGCTTTGCAAAAAAATATGGCGAAGAAAAATACACAGAGAATCGCTGGAATGAATGGCTGGAGTACGAGGGAGAAATTATCAGGCAGTTTGGTGTGAATGAAACTATGCATGGGTAGTAATTAGTAGCTGGTATCTGGTATTTAGTATAAAACAGAAACGAAAGGACCGATTTTTAACTGGCAGGAAAAGTGCTTGAGGATTTTTTAAGTTATTACTTTTTTTCTTTAATTTACATTACACAATCACACCAAAACCCACTAGTACTATGAAATCATGTTTAATTATTCACTCTGAAATTATATTCAGAAAACTAATTATTATGCTACTGCTGATAAGCGGTTTTTTTATTTCTGATGCGCAAACCACATTGGTGTTACAACCTGATGCAACAGC
>JBDTVD010000379.1:0-3620 GCA_040007375.1 Bacteroidota bacterium
TTTTTAACATCCTTAACAAAGATACACGAGATATAGTTGTTTCACCAACATAGATTTTATTGAAAAATGGCGAATGCAGTACATAAACGTAATGCATAATTTAAAACTTTTAGGTTAGTATTTAAAAGACAAATCCCGGATCGTTAGACCCAGGATTTTTTTTAGCGGGAGTAGGACTCAAACCTACGTCCGCCAGTTGGCGGATAAGAGCCCAATCTACATTAATAAAGTTTTTCTAATCCATTCTCTTCCTTTGAAACTCTTTAGTTGTTTCTCTCTTGTTAATGCTTCAGATCTGGTTGCCACTTCCTCAACATGAATGATTATCCAGGGCTGGAATTTTTTTGTCCACCCCTTTGATTGAGGATGATTGTGTGCCTGAAGTCTTCCATTATAATCTGTTGTTTCTCCAACATAGATCTTATTGAAAGATGGCGAATGCAGTACATAAACGTAATGCATAATTTGAAACTTTTAGGTTAGTATTAAAAAGACAAATCCCGGGTCGTTAGACCCAGGATTTTTTGTAGCGGGAGTAGGACTCGAACCTACGACCTTTGGGTTATGAGCCCAACGAGCTACCTCTGCTCCATCCCGCAATATTTCTCATTTCCGGTTACTTTTCGGTCATTACCCGATCCATTAATGAGGTTGCAAATGTATGATCTTTTGTTTGCAAAAAAAGCGTGCCTCTGAAAGTTGTTTAAAATAACAATGCTCAGATCACATTTACCTCAGGTTCAATATCAATTCCGAATCTTTCCTGTACGGATCGCTTAATATCCAGTGCTAAATCAAAAATTTCATTGCCTTTTGCTCCTCCGTAATTCACTAAAACAAGTGCCTGGTCTTTGTGAGAGCCAGTGTTTCCCACTCTTTTTCCCTTCCATCCGCACTGCTCAATCAGCCATCCTGCGGCAACTTTCATACGACCTTCTGCAGCAGGATAAGCAACCAATCCGGGATGTTGCAGCTTAACTTTTTCGTAGTGTTCCATCTCTATTTCAGGGTTCTTAAAAAAGCTGCCGGCATTACCTAAAACTGCAGGGTCGGGTAACTTGCTCCTTCGAATATGAATCACTGCATCACTCACCGATTTTATAGTTGGTTCCTTCACTCCCATTCGCTGCAACTCCTGTTCAATGGCGCCATAACTTGTATTCAAAACAGGTATTTTATTTAAGCGAAATGTCACTGATGTGATAATATATTGTCCCTTCACTACATTCTTAAAAACACTTTCACGATAGCCAAAACGACATTCCTCTTTTGAAAATATTTTCATCGTTCTGTCTTTAATATGAAGTGCTTCCAATTGCTGAAAAACATCTTTCAACTCCACTCCATATGCTCCGATATTCTGCATCGGTCCTGCTCCGACATTGCCTGGTATCAGACTTAAATTTTCTACTCCGGCAAGATTGTTTTCAATACAAAAAAGTACGAAATGATGCCACACTTCACCAGCACCGGCTTTCACAAAAACATAATCATCATCTTCTGTAGTGACAGCAATTCCGTTGATACTGTTTTTAATTACCAGACCATTAAAATCCTTTGTCAGCAACAGATTACTTCCACCACCAAGAATTAATAACGGCTGCGTGGAATGCTCTTCATTTTTCAATAAAGTAATCAGTTCTTCTGCTGAAGTAACCTCAACAAAACGATTTGCGGAAACATCAATTCCAAAAGTGTTGTAAGGTTTTAAAGAAACAGCTTCCTGCATTTTCATAACTCTGCTAAAGTACCTGATACAGACAGGTGAACCAATGTGTAATTTAATAGTTTTGCATTGCGTTTTCCACAATGAAATATCAGTTCACACATGTACGGTTGCTGGCCAGAAGGCTGGGTATGTTATGGTGTTTGTTATTAATTATTAAACTGCTTTTTATTCTTCTCAACCGTTCTTCTTTCAACGGATTTACACTTTCACTTATTCCTTCCATCCTGTTTGCAGGATTACGTTTCGACCTGGTGATGATCATTTACACCAATGGTTTGTTCATACTGCTGCACCTGTTACCGTTTCCATTCCGTGATCATTATATATATCAGAGAATTGAGAAAATTATTTTCCTGGTGATCAATATTCCTGTTGTAATAATTGAATTGGCTGATACAGGTTATTTTCCTTTCAATAATAAAAGAATGACTGCAGATATTGTGGGAGTTGCAGGTGCCGGATTACGTAATTCGTTTTCGCTGGTCGTTGAATACTGGTATCTGTTGATTGTGCTGATTCTGTTTATATATATACTGTTTAGTTTTTATACGAAGTGGGATCGCAACCGGAAACCTGTGAAGTATAATCATTTTCTGCAGGTTTTAATTTTTCTGCTGGGAAGTAGTTTATGTATTTTAGGTGCAAGAGGAGGATGGCAGACTATCCCTGTTACTCCCGCAAATGCAACAGATTATACAGATGTAAAATTTGCACCACTTGTATTAAATTCTACTTACTCCATAATGTATTCTGTACAACGTGCAGGTGTTGCAGACAGGAATTATTTAACTGAAGATAAAGTAAGAAGCACATTAAATACGCAACATATATATACTGCATCAGGACCACATCCGAATATAATGCTCATCATCCTGGAGAGTTATGCACGGGAATATGTGGGATATTATAATGATGAAAAGGGTTTTACTCCCTTCACTGATTCGTTAATGAAACACAGTATTGTATTTACCAATGCTTTTGCAAATGCTGAACGTAGCAACAAATCGATGTGTGTGTTATTAGGTGGATTGCCATCACTTACTGATGATGCATTTATGAATACCATTTACAGTTCCAATTGCTTTGAAGGGATTGGAACTTTACTTAAGCAAAATGGTTATTACACCAGTTTTTTGCATGGTGGATTAAATGGAGAATTTAAATTTGATTCCTATACAAAAGCTGCCGGTTTTGATCATTACTATGGAAAGAATGAATTCGGAAATGATAAATATTTTGATGGCAACTGGGGAATCTATGATCATGTATTTTTTAATTATGCTGCTGATGTTCTCAATAAACAACCACAACCTTTTTGTTCTGCTATATTTTCTCTCTCTGCTCATCATCCGTTTAATGTTCCGGCAGAGTTAAAACCGATGTTACCTGATGGTGATAAAGTAATTCACGAAGCCATTGGTTATACAGATTATGCATTGCAGCTCTTCTTTAACAAAGCAAAGAAAATGTCGTGGTTTAAGAATACTGTTTTTATAGTTACTGCGGATCATACTTTTGGTTATGGTGATCATCCCGGATTTTATAATAATGCAGCGGGTAAATATGCTGTTCCGTTATTTATATATAAAGGAGATAATTCCTTAGAGGCTCATGACGACTCTACACTTGCCCAGCATCTTGACATTCTTCCAACCATACTTGATTTAGGAAATTTCCGTGGAGAAGCACGTTCGTATGGAAAAAGTGTTTTACGGAATGATGGCAACCGTTATGCACTGCAGTATCTAAACAATATTTTCCAGGTGGAAGATGATAGATATATTTTATTCTTCGATGGAAAAAACAGTAAGGAATTATATGATTATAGAAATGATCTTGCCCTGGAGAAAAACCTGATGAGCAATCTTCCTCAAAAATCCATTGAAATGGA
>JBDTVD010000380.1:0-3605 GCA_040007375.1 Bacteroidota bacterium
TAATATCCTCGGCTGCATAATTCTTTTCCGTTATTTTATTTATAAAACCATACACGCATTAATGAAAGTAACTGATCAATTTTAAGTGGTTTTGTAATATAATCAGAAGCACCGGCTTCAATACATTTCTGTCTGTCACCTTTCATCGCTTTTGCGGTAACGGCAATGATGGGTAACAAACTGTTTTTATGCTCACGTCGTATCTTCTGTGTTGTTTCATATCCATCCATTTCCGGCATCATAATATCCATCAACACCATATCAATAGCAGGGTTTTCATTGAGAATACTTATTGCTTCCTTACCACTTTCTGCTGTGATCACATTGATGTTATATCTTTCGAAAACTGTAGTCAAGGCAAACAGATTTCTCACATCATCATCTACCACCAATATATTTTTTCCGGTGAGAATGTCTTCCTGTGCTCTGATGTTTTCAATGATCTTCTTTTTTTCCGGTGCCAGGTTTTTATAGTTGGAATGGAGATGCAAAACTGTTTCTTCCAGCAGGAACTCCAGTGAATTCACTCCTTTCAGCAGAATAGTGTTAGAATTTCTGTTCAGTTGTTTCAATTCATTTTTATCAAAATCTTTTGCTGAGTATACAATTACAGGAGTGAGTTTTTTCTTCTTCTCATTTACTTCTGCAATCATTTCAAGGCCGGTAATATCAGGCAGTGTATAATCAAGAATGATACAATCAAAATCTTTTCCTTTTAACTGCTTCAATGCCTGTTTCCCTGTGTCAGCAATAGTAACATGAATGTTTTCATCAGTTAGCATTTTTGCAATCTGTGATGAATCGATTTCATTATCTTCAATAACCAGAACTTCTTTCACCTCTTTTTTATTGAATTCAATGATGTCGTTAAATAATTCTTTCATGGAATCCGTTTCCAGTGGTTTTAACAGGAAGCTTCTTGCACCTCTCTTCAAAGCCAGCATTCTGTTCTCTTCACCGGAAATTAAATATATCGGAATATGACGGTAGTTTAAATCATTTTTCAAAAGATCCAGCACTTTCCATCCGCTGGTGTCAGGAAGTTTTACATCCAGTGTTATGGCAATAGGAGTGAAGCGGTTGATGAAATCAAATACTTCAATGTAACTGATTGCAATTACTGCTTTGAGATTTTCCTGGTGCGCTTTTTCAACAAGTATTCTTCCAAAACGAATATCATCTTCCACAATTAATATTACTTTATCATTGGGTTGAATATTCGTTCTGTCGTCACCGGTTTCATTAATCATTTCATTAACGATGCTCATGCTGGATTCCACTCCATCTGAAGTAATACGTATGGAATTTAACAGTGTATCTATATCACCTGAATCCTTATTTAACTGTAACTGCTGATAGGCATTCAGATTGTCAGTTGTTTCTTTACTTAACATTCCTGTTATGCTTTCAACCGGAAGATATAATGTAAATGTACTTCCCTGTCCCGGATGACTTTCCAGTTCAATTGTTCCGCTTAATAATTCTGCAAGTCCACGACTGATAGATAATCCCAATCCTGTTCCACCATACTTACGACTTGTTGATCCTTCTGCCTGCTGGAATGCTTCGAAAATGATATTCTGTTTTTCCTGTGGTATTCCGATACCTGAATCAGAAATTGCAAATGCTACAACTCTGTTTGCAGTGTCAAGACTTGTAACTCCTGGCTTCCATGATTTTTTTGCTTCATATATTTTCAATTTCACTTCTCCTTTCTCTGTAAATTTAAAGGAGTTGGAAAGAAGATTTTTTAAGATCTGATTGAGTCGCTGTAAATCTGTATCCATTGATTGCGGAAGTTCCGGATCTGTTTCAATGGTGAAGCGAAGATGTCGTGCTTCGGAAATAGGTTTAAATGTTGTTTCCACAAACGATGCAATTTCATAGAAGCGAACAGGAGAAATATTTGTTGTGATAAATCCGGATTCAATTTTTGAAAGATCGAGAATGTCGTTGATCAACTGAATCAAATCATCACCACAACTGTGTATTGTTTTTGCATAACGGATCTGTTTATCATTCAGATTTCCTTCTGCATTTTCATATAACTGCTGTGCAAGAATTAATAAGGAGTTAAGTGGAGTACGTAACTCATGACTCATGTTTGCAAGGAATTCCGATTTATATTTTGATGTAAGTGTAAGCTGTTCTGCTTTTTCTTCCAGCGATCTTCTTGCTTCTTCCACCTCTTTATTTTTCGCTTCCACTTCATCTTTCTGTTTTACAAGAAGCAATGCTTTATCCTGTAACTCATCGTTCGTTCTTCTCAACTCTTCCTGCTGAATCTTCAACTCACCGGCCAGTGATTGCGACTGTGCAAGAAGTTCTTCCGTACGTGAATTTGTTTCGATAGTATTTAATACGATACCGATACTTTCCGTTAACTGACTTAAGAAGTCGAGGTGAGTTACACTGAATGTATCCAATGATGCTAATTCAATTACTGCTTTTACATTATTCTCAAAAAGTACGGGAAGTATAATCAGATTTGCAGGTTTTGCTTTTCCTAATCCTGAATTAATTCTTATATATCCCTGTGGAATATTAGTAAGCAGAATTCTTTCTTTTTCAAAGGCACACTGACCAACCAATCCTTCACCGATTGCAAATGATTTCGGAATTGTTTTATCAGAATTAGTTGCATACGCTGCAAAAAGTTTCAGACTCACATTCGCCATATCATCGTCCTGCTGCAATATATAAAACGCACCATAGTGTGCAGTAACCACCTGTGCAAGTTCGGAAAGAATACGCTGTGTTACAGTAGCCAGATCTTTTTGTCCCTGCAACATCTGCGTAAACTTTGCAAGATTTGATTTCAACCAATCCTGTTCCTGGTTTCGCAATGTTGTTTCTTTCAGATTTGCAATCATCTGGTTAATGGTATCCTTCAATGCTTCCACTTCTCCTTTTGCTTCTACACGAATGGTTCGTGTTAAGTCACCTTTTGTTACTGCAGATGCAACTTCAGAAATAGAACGCACCTGTGTTGTTAAATTCTGTGCAAGCTGATTTACGTTTTCCGTTAAGTTTTTCCAGATACCTGATGCACCCGGTACACTTGCCTGTCCTCCTAATTTTCCTTCCACACCAACTTCACGCGCAACAGTTGTTGTTTGATCAGCAAAGAGTGCAAGTGTTTCAATCATCTCATTGATGGTATCCGTTAACTGTGCTACTTCTCCTTTTGCATTAATAGAAAGTTTCTGACGAAGATTTCCTGTTGCAACGGATGTTACCACTTTTGCAATACCACGCACCTGTGATGTTAAATTAGATGCCATCATGTTTACAGAATCCGTTAAATCTTTCCACGTTCCTGCAACACCTTTTACTTCTGCCTGTCCTCCTAATTTTCCTTCTGTACCCACTTCACGCGCAACACGTGTTACTTCAAATGCAAAAGAGTTAAGCTGTTCCACCATTGTGTTGATGGTGTTTTTCAAATCAAGAATTTCTCCTTTCACATCAATAGCAACTGTTTTACTTAAGTCGCCTGATGCAACCGCTTTTGTTACCTGTGCAATGTTACGCACCTGTGCAGTTAAGTTACCTGTCATCTGATTTACAGAGTCAGTTAAATCTTTCCATGTTCCTGCAACACC
>JBDTVD010000381.1:0-3596 GCA_040007375.1 Bacteroidota bacterium
TTATAGGATGACCATGTCCCATCTTTGTAACAACTAAATCCATCAATAGGATATTCCTGTGGACTCCATGAAATTGATTTTGGCCCGTGCACTACCCACAACACATTATTTTCAATTTGTATGTCACCCGTATATGCAGATGATGGTCCTGAAGGTGTGATGATGGATGCAATTGAATTTGCAACTCTCACAAGTCCTCGTCTTTTATCTGCAATCCAGATCACACCGTTACCTTCTTTCCAACCATCACGTATCTGCGGATCTGTATATATAGTATTATCAATACGTGTAACAAGTTGCCATGAGGAATTAAATACACTTACTGAATTCTCATTTGCAACAACCAGCTCATCGTTAATAACACGTAATGAATATCTTTTTGGTTGTGATGGTAATTCAGGTATTTGAAATAAGCTCCATACTCCACCATTATTTATATACAGATCATCCGTGTTTGAAAATTGCGCATCAGGTTGTGCATAGTTCACATAAATTTTACCTCCAAAGAAAATAATTTTGTTGTAGTCTCCTGCATTATTTGCATCATCCAATATCCTGCTCCAGTTATTATAATCTGCCAGGTTGGTAGTAACAGGTGCTGAATAAACTCCGCTATCACTTGCAGCATATATATAATTACCATCGCTGCTAATGTCAAGTATATTTAGTGATGAACCTCCTGGTCCGATAAAATATGAGTCTTTTATTTCCTGTCTTGCAGGATCCAGAACAACAATACCAAATCCACAGGCAAGATATTCAAGTCCGTCTTTACTATATATACTGTTAATGCTTTTAGATCCGGTAATGTTTTTTTCTTTTATAAAAGGAATATTAAAAATTCTGCCATCACTGTAAATGAGATCAATGTTGGCATTGGTATATCCTATTATCAGTACTTCTTTATTTTTATCAAAGGCAATGGATGAAATACCAAAGTCGTGCAATCCGGTTAGCCGGGTGTAACGTTCCAGGTTGCCATCTTCTTTCACATAAGCAAAAAGGCCGTCTTCTGTTGCGCAATATACTTTGCTTCCAGCATCAGCAACCATTTTTCCTCTGTTATAAGGAAGATGTTCGCGCCATGCACCAATAGCCTGGTGCTGGGCATGTGTAGTTATGGAGCAAAGGCTGATTAAAGCAAGGAAAATCAATCGGGTCATGTAGTGTTGATTAACTTTTATAACGTGTTCTTATTGTCTTTTGAGCGGATAAAGTTACAAACCTTACTGACTTAAGCGGCGTTGCACTATTTTCGTCGTCCTGAAAATAAAATCATGCTAAGAACAAATACCTGCGGTGAGTTACGCATTTCTGATTCCGGTAAACAAGTTACACTATGTGGATGGGTGCAACGATCACGTGATCTGGGAGGGATGACGTTTATTGACCTTCGCGACAGGTATGGTATTACACAACTGGTTTTTAATATGGAAACCAATGCAGAGTTATGTAACAAAGCCCGAACATTAGGACGCGAATTTGTTGTGAAAGCAATAGGTACGGTTGCTGAGCGAAGCAGTAAGAATGCTAAGATGCTTACCGGAGATGTGGAAATTCATATCCTCGAATTTGAAGTTATGAATGCAGCACAAACTCCTCCTTTTACAATTGAAGATAATACTGATGGAGGTGATGACCTGCGTATGAAATACCGTTATCTTGATTTAAGAAGAGCACCTGTAAGAGCCAACCTGGAGCTGCGTCATCGCCTGGCAATTGAAACAAGAAATTATCTTGATCAGCAGCACTTCCTTGAAGTGGAAACTCCTGTTCTTATAAAATCCACACCTGAAGGAGCACGTGATTTTGTTGTGCCTTCACGGATGAACGAAGGTCAGTTTTATGCATTGCCACAATCACCTCAAACATTTAAACAGTTGTTAATGGTTGCAGGCTTTGACCGGTATTACCAGATTGTAAAATGCTTTCGCGATGAAGATCTGCGTGCTGACCGACAACCGGAATTTACACAGATTGATTGTGAAATGAGTTTTGTTGAAAGGGAAGATATTCTCCAGACTTTTGAAGGACTGGCACGTCATCTTTTTAAAAACATAAAAAATATTACATTGGATAAACTGCCACGCATGTCGTATGCAGATGCTATGAAATATTATGGTAATGATAAGCCTGACACTCGCTTTGAAATGAAATTTATAGAGTTGACAGAAGTGGTGAAAGGAAAAGCATTTAAAGTTTTTGATGATGCACAGATGGTTGTAGGAATTAATGCAACCGGTTGTGCTGAATATACACGTAAACAACTGGATGAGTTAACAGATTTTGTAAAGCGTCCGCAGATTGGTGCAACTGGATTAATTTATTTAAGATATGCAGCAGATGGAAGTCTGAAATCTTCAGTAGATAAATTTTATTCTGCAGATGATTTAAAATCATGGGCTGATAAAGCAGGAATGAAAGAAGGTGATCTTTTGTTAGTGCTTGCAGGCGAAACAAATAAAACCAGGAAAGCAATGAGTGAACTCAGGCTGGAAATGGGAAATCGTTTGAGTCTTCGTGATAAAAATATATATAGCTGTTTATGGGTTGTTGATTTTCCATTGCTGGAATATAATGAGGAGATGAAAAGATTTTTCGCCATGCATCATCCATTTACATCACCACTTCCTGAAGATATTCATTTACTGGAGAAATATCCTGGTGCTGTTCGTGCCAATGCATATGACCTTGTAATTAATGGTGTTGAAATAGGAGGAGGATCAATCCGGATTCACAACAGAGATATGCAAAGCAGGATGTTCGATCTTCTTGGTTTCACACGTGAACAGGCCACTGCACAGTTTGGTTTTCTTATGAATGCTTTTGAATATGGTGCACCTCCTCATGGTGGCCTTGCATTTGGCTTCGATCGTTTATGCTCTCTTTTTGGAGGATCAGAATCTATACGTGATTTTATTGCTTTCCCTAAAAATAACAGTGGTCGTGATGTAATGATTGATGCACCGTCCGCCATTGAAGAGGAACAGTTGAAAGAGTTGGGAATCAAGCTTTCTTAGGGTATCTGGTATCGTGTATCGTGTAATGAGAAATCTACTCCGAACTCCGAATTCATAGCTCCGGACTAATTGTAAGGTTTTCGTGTTTTTGTATTGATTTTGTAACATGGCACCAGGATTTACGTAAGAATTCATTGTAAAAGAAAACCCACAATGAAACCAATAGCGAAACTGATAATTATTCTGATGTTCCCGGCTTTTTTGAATGCACAGGATCTCGCACAGAAAACACCAAGAACTATTACACAAACTATGGATCTTGTTGTTGAAGTACCCGAACTGAATAGAGGCAATTATGAAACACTGAAAAAACAACTGGATAAAATTCAGAATATGAAAGTGGAAGGTTATTGCAATTCAGAAAAATTACTTTATCTGCGTTTTAGTCCTGATCAGTATTTTAATGTTCTGGTTGGAATTAATGAAGCAGGATTTCCATATTATATAAAGAAAAATACAAGCATCAGTAAAGGTATGGAAGCCTGCTCTGATAAAAGTCAGTTGTTTCTCCGTGAAAACAGGAACGATTAAAATATCCTCTTGCCGTTGCTCAAACTCTTGCTGAAGAATTTTCTT
>JBDTVD010000382.1:0-3595 GCA_040007375.1 Bacteroidota bacterium
ATCACCTTCATTATTTAAAATGATGGATAACAATTTTTTCTATCATGATTTTTTAAATATCAATCAGGTAAATACATTAATGCTGAACAGAGGTGATATGCATTGGGATCCTGTTGCGCAGACAAATTATTACGAAGTACCGGCATGCTCCGGTAAACAATCTGTTTTTTCATCAGCAATATGGCTGGGTGGATATGATCAGAATAATATTTTACATACAGCTGCTCAAACATACAGACAACAAAGCGCCAATGATTTCTGGACCGGACCTGTTGATACTATTAACGGAACAGTTGATTCATTAACAACAGCGCAGTATGACAGATTATGGAAACTGAACCGAACAACTTTAAATGATTTTATATATAATTACCAGCAGGGAAATGTTACAAACGGAACTTATGAAGTACCTGAAGCGATAGTAAACTGGCCGGCTCAGGGCACTGGAAACTTTACCCGGAATCTGGCTCCTTTTATTGATAATAATAATGATGGTAATTACAATCCTTATGACGGAGATTATCCTGACATAACAGGTGACCAGGAATTATGGTGGGTTTTCAATGATATATATGGAGTGCACACTGAAACCAACGGACCTGCTTTTGGTTTTGAAATTCATGGCAAAGCATATGCATTCAACTGCGATTCCCTTACATCCGTTAATGAGCCGATAAATTATACCACTTTCTATCAATACAAAATCATAAACAGAGGTCAGAATACTTATCACGATATGTATATTGGCTTATGGGTGGATAATGATTTAGGAAATGCTGCTGATGATTATGTTGGATGTAATGTTGGTTTGAATTCAGGGATCTGTTATAATGGCGATAATGATGATGATGGTGCAAGTGGCTATGGACTGAAACCACCTTACCAGAATGTTACCATCTTAAAAGGGCCGCTTTCTGATGGCCCTGATGGTATGGATAATAATCATGACGGTGTAATTGATGAAGCAAATGAAACGATGGGAATGACACATTTCCTGAATTACAATGGTATAAATAACGATCCTACAGGCCAACCTTCAACAACGGATGATTACTATCAATACCTTGATGGAGTTTGGTTAGATGGACAACCTATAACTTATGGTGGCACTGGTCGTGATTTAACTGCAATTCCATGCAACTATATGTTTCCTGGTAGTACTGATCCGGCATTTCCCGGCCAACCATGGACAATGTCTTTAGCAGGAATTGCATCGTCAGATATGCGTTATTTAATATCGACCGGAAAATTTACCATTGCACCCGGCGAAACACGAACAATTGATTTTGCTTATATATATTCACGTGATACCATTGGTAACTGGCCTGTGGATGCAGAAGCAAAAAACCTTAATGACATTGCTAAAATAAATTACTGGTTTAAAAATGGATTATTATCTTCCTGTCCAACTGCTGTATCAGTAAATGAAAATGCAAAACAGCAATCTTCCTTATCTGTGTATCCTGTTCCTGCAGATAAATATATATCCGTTGACCAGTTTGAGTCATACAAAAGCAATAAATATATAATAACAGATCTTACGGGTAAAGAGTGTTTATCAGGAAAACTAATAAATAAGAAAATAGATATCACTCTGCTTTCTCCGGGAACTTATCTTCTTCAATTGATAAAAGAAACAACTTTTATAACTGCTAAATTTGTAAAGCTGTAGAATTTTTTTACAGTTTACTCAGTTGAATTTTAATAACTACAAGTTACTTTTTACTCGGACTCAAATCTGACCTGTATACTTCTGACATTTTCTGGACTTGATTGCAGTACATCATGATTTATTTTTGACGTACAAACAAGAACACTAATGACAACAACATCCAACAAACCCTGTCTGCTGGGGAAACTTGTATTCACATTTTTCCTCAGCACTTTTCTGACTGCAACTGATGCACAGTATTTATCCAACATGGAATACCTGCAGGATTATCCTCTTCCGTCCAGCTCTGGTTATGAGCGCATCAGGAATGATATTGCTGTAGACAATACGAATAATACATATATAGCATTTCAACGTATTGGTCTCGGAAAATTTAATGGCAGCACATGGACAATATACAATGTTGCCAATGGTGCATTACTGAGCGATACAGTTACAAGTGTTGCGGTAAATGCATCCGGTGATATATATGCAGGAACAGCAAACGGACTTTCTGTTTTTGATAATAATGTATGGACTCATTACAACAGCACCAATTCGCCATTGCCTGTTAACGGTGTAACAACAGTAGAACTACATAACGGTTACAAATGGGTGGGAACAAACAGCGGGCTATTCCAGTTCGATGGATTTAACTGGACAGCATTTAATACTTCCAATTCCGGCTTAGGAAATGATTCCATTACAGATATTGCTTTTGATGGAGTTCATCTATATGCAGGAACAAGAAACGGCCTGTATCATTACAATGGAATTACATGGAGTTTATTACCTGCAGTAAATGCATTGCAGCAAAATATTTCAGATGTAGAAGTTAATGCGAATGAAGTATGGATTGCACTTACAGATGGCTCTATATATTATTACGATCCATTATATGCTCCGCACCTTTTACCATTTCCTGCCAAAACCAGCGGATGTACTGATTTCAACATAACAAATAATGCTTCACATCTGAAAACCTGGAATGGAAATATCTATTTCTTCATTACCGATCCAAACAGATGGCATTCGATGTTATGCAGGACGAATCAGTTTCATACAGTTTTCACTTACTTAAAATATATACCTCAACAATATAATGGAAACAAAGCATTGCTGCTTGATATTAATAATGGTTTGTTGTCAGTAGCCAGCACCATTAGCCAGCTGCAACCTGCTCCCAATTTCTTTTCTGAAAATATTTCCTCGGCTCCTTTAATACCTTTAAATGCAGATTTTCTGGAATATTCAAATCTCAATATTAATAAAGTAGATACCCGGATTAATAATAACGGTGATATGCACTGGGATCCTGTCAGTCAAATCAATATTTATGAGGTGCCGGCCTGCTCCGGAAAAAATTCTATTTATTCATCCGGATTATGGATCAGCGGACTTGATGATAACAACCAGATTCATGCTGCTGCTATGACATACAGCCAGAGTGGTGCGTATGATTTCCAGACAGGGCCACTTGATACCACTACTGCAACAACAGATAGTGCAACAATTGCTCAATATAACAGAACCTGGAAGGTCAATAAAACAACAATTGACGATTTTATATATAACTATCAATTGGGAAATGTTACCAACGGAGCATATCTCATCCCTGAAGTAATTACCAACTGGCCTGCGCATGGAACTGGTAATCTCAGTCGTACACTTGCACCTTTTGTAGATGTAAACGGTGATGGTGTTTACAATCCTATGAATGGAGATTACCCGTCAATTACCGGTGACCAGGAAATATGGTTTGTATTTAATGATGCGATGAATCATACGGAAACCGCCTGCAGTTCATTTGGAATTGAAGTGCATGGAAAAGCCTATGCATTTAATTGTACTTCCTCCACACCGGATAATGAAGTAATGAATTATACAACCTTCTATCAGTATAAAATAATTAACAGAAGCAATGATATATATACCGGTGTAACC
>JBDTVD010000383.1:0-3581 GCA_040007375.1 Bacteroidota bacterium
AATCCATCAATCCGGTATTCCAAGTTCAGACAAAAAAATCATCAGCAACAGTTGCAGCAACAGCAAGAGGTCATTTTACAACTTAAGAAAATCCCTATCACTAATCCCTAGTCCCTAGTCCCTAGTCCCTAATCCCTATTCCTTAATGTATTCCCTTCGCAGCAAGATATCGCTCCGCATCAATAGCAGCCATACAGCCCGAGCCTGCGGCAGTAACAGCCTGGCGATATACATGATCCTGCACATCACCTGCTGCAAAAACACCTTCTACATTTGTTTTACTTGTTCCCGGAACTGCCTTTATATATCCGTTATCTTCCAGTTCAATATGTCCTTTAAAAATGGAGGTGTTGGGTTCATGTCCTATAGCAACAAAAAATCCTGTTACATCAAGTACTCTTTCTTCACCGGTTTTTACATTCTTTACTTTTAATCCATCCACTGTTTTTGTTCCTAACACTTCAACAGTTTCATGATTAAAAAGCAGTTCAATGTTTGGTGTGTTCATTACACGATGTACCATTGTTTTTGATGCACGCATTTCATCTCTTCTAACAAGCATATAAACTTTGCGACATAATTTTGCAAGGTAGGTTGCTTCTTCTGCAGCAGTATCACCGGCACCAACAATTGCAACATCCTGCTGACGGAAAAAATATCCATCGCAAACAGCACATGCAGAAACACCAAAACCATTTAAGCGTTGTTCACTTTCCAGTCCTAACCATTTTGCACTGGCACCTGTTGCAATGATTACTGTATCTGCTTCAATCAAATGTTTTTCATCAACAATTACTTTTTTAGGTGATGTTGAAAAATCAACTGATGTTGCATAACCCCAACGTATATCAGCACCAAAACGTTCTGCCTGTGCTTTAAAATCTTCCATCATTTCCGGACCCATAATTCCTTTCGGATAACCAGGATAATTTTCTACATCTGTTGTGATGGTAAGCTGTCCTCCTGGTTGTAATCCCTGATATAACACTGGTTTTAAATCAGCACGTGAAGCATATATAGCAGCAGTATATCCTGCAGGGCCGGAACCAATAATTAGGCACTTTACTTTTTCTGTTGTCATTTTCTTTTAAGTAATGAGGTGATGAAGTGATGAGGTTATGAAGTGCAGTTTACTTGCTACCAGCTATTCAATACCAGTTACTTTTTACTTCGAACTATTTTATCCTTCGTAGCTTTTTTCAAGCGAAGAAGGAAGCACTCCTAACTAACTACGGACTCACAGCTCAAAGCTCACTACTACACTTTCACCAGTTCACCAATAATTTTTTCTACAGATATTCCTTCTGCTTCTGCTTTGTAATTTTTCACAATGCGATGACGGAGTATTGCAGGAGCAACCGCTTTTACATCTTCAATATCAGGAGAATATTTTCCGTTGAGTATTGCATTACACTTTGCGCCTATCACTAAGAACTGTGATGCACGCGGACCTGCACCCCATGATAAATATTCATTGCTGAGTGTATGCGAATGTGTAGTGTTCGGACGTGTGCGTGATGCTAATGCAACTGCATATTGCAATACATTATCAGGTACAGGAACTTTACGGATCAGTTGCTGAAAGAATACAATATCTTCTCCTTCTAAAATAGTACTAAGAGTAGCTTCTGTATTTCCTGTAGTACTTTTTACAACCTGAATTTCTTCTTCCATTGTTGGATAATCCAGCAATACATTAAACATAAAACGATCAAGCTGTGCTTCCGGTAATGGATAAGTTCCCTCCTGCTCTATCGGATTTTGTGTTGCCAGTACGAAGAATGGATTTCCCAATATATATCTTTTTCCTGCTGCAGTTACTGCACGTTCCTGCATGGCTTCCAACAAAGCAGATTGTGTTTTAGGAGGAGTACGATTAATTTCATCGGCAAGAATAATGTTTGCAAACAAAGGACCTTTTACAAATTTAAACTGACGTGATTCATCAAGTATTTCTGTACCGATAATATCAGAAGGCATCAGATCGGGAGTAAACTGAATTCTGTTGTAACTCAATCCAAGTACACGTGCTATGGTATTTACAAGAAGCGTTTTTGCAAGTCCTGGAACACCAACCAACAGACAATGTCCGTTACTGAAAATAGAAATAAGCACATCACGCACTACTTCATCCTGACCAATTATCACCTTACCGATTTCCTTGCGCAGATCATTGTACGAATTACGCAATGCATCTACTGCTTCCACATCGGAGTTATATGTTTTTGTCATATTGTTATTCTTTACTCAGTTATATATATTAATAAATCAATTGTTGCTTGACCAGCTTTTCAGATTATCGCAACTTTTATAATCATCAGCTATATTGATATAGGTTAACACTTTCTTTTTGTTTTTCCAGTCCTGCAGTGTTTTTATCTGCTTCTGTTGTAAAGCATTTTCCTGCAGCTTCTGATAATCATCATTCATATTTAAAGCATGTGGTGCACTGCGCGCATTCAGTTTAAGAATACGATATGCCTGTCCGCCTTCATGCGTTGTAATGAGCATTGGATTGGAAAGTTCACCAGGCTCCAGCTTATCAAGTTGAAATAAAACAGAAGGCTCTACATCACTGCTTTGAAAACGAATGGCACCGTTAGAAGGATTTGCTACAATTCCTGAATTCAGTTTACTGTCCGTATCATCTGAAAATTTTTCTGCAGCTTCAGCAAACTTCAATGAACCGGTACGCAATTCTCTTGCAACACTATCAAGCACCTGTTGTGTTGCAATAACATCATCAGGAGTAACAGCAGGTTTAATTAATATATGACGCACATTTATTTTTTCTCCTCTGCGTTCAATCAACTGTATAATATGATAACCGAATTTAGATTCAACAATTGGTGAAATATCCGTAGTGTTTTTAAGTCGGAATGCAGCAGCTTCAAACTCCGGAACAAGATCACCTCTGTTAACCAGTCCGAGTTCACCATTCTGCTTTGCACTTTCCTTATCCTGACTATATAAAAAAGCAAGTGTACCAAAATCTTCTCCTTTTAAAATACGATCTCTGATATCAGTAAGTTGTTTATGTGCTTCCTTTTTCCGCTCATCCGTTATTGGAACATTTCTTATGATCTGTGAATATTCCAGTTCAGCATTTACCAGTGGCAAAGAATCTTTATTAATGCTTTCGAAATAATTTTTTACATCCAGTGGTGATGCACTCAATCCTTTTGTAACAGTTCCCTGCATCTTCTGTGCAAGCAACTGATCTTTTACAATTGGTTTAAATTCTTCCTTCAGTTCAGGGATAGATTTTCCATAATATTCTTCCAGCCGTTCCGGAGAACCCAACTGACTGATAAAGTAACTCAGGTTCTGTTCAATTTTCTGATTCACCTCATCATCCGTAACTACAACACTATCAAGAATTGCCTGGTTAAGCAACAACTTGGTAAGCATTAACTGATCAAGTATTCTGCATTTTATATCAGTTCCTGCATAATTTCCCTGCTGCAGATATTGCTGGTACTGTTGTTCAATTTCCGACTTCAGTACAATTTTACTTCCAACAACAGCTGCTACCTGATCAATTACATTTGCTGCAGGTTGTGCAACGGAAGTAAATCCGG
>JBDTVD010000384.1:0-3574 GCA_040007375.1 Bacteroidota bacterium
GGCTTGTGTAGTATATGTTACATCAATAGAAACACAGGCACTGGCACCAGGCTGTGCAGAAAATGTAACGGCTGGCAATGCATTTACGGTAAGTGAATTTGAGTTTACTGTTGATGCAGCAGCACAACCGCCGGATGTATATTTAATACCTACAACTTTGCTTCCTGATGTTAACCATTTCACTGAAAGTGTTGCATCGGCAGTTGTTCCACCTGATATAATATTATAATCTGTATTTAATGTACCTGGAATAGTCCATATATAATTTGACTGACCTGCCTGAGTTGAATAAGAAGAAGTTGCTCCCACACAAACACTACCACTTGGCTGTGTAATAAAAGTAGGAGTTGGTAAAGGATTAGCTGTAACGCTAGCTACATTGTTAGTACTGATAGGTGAATTACATCCTGATGAATTAAGATTGGTAATAGTAATTGTACCACTTGCTGTAAATGCTGTTGTTATAAAAGAGCCTGAACCTGCAGTACTAACAGTCATAGTTGTTGTTAATGCAGTTCCTGTTGGATTAGTTCTGTTATAAGTAACAGTATAAATTCCAATTGGTAAATTACCAACAGAACCTGTAACATTTATAGTTGCTGTTGAACCTACGCATATTGGAGAAGCAGTAGGTGTTGCATTAAAGTTATATGTCGGGCATACCCATGTTAATGTAACACGTCCGGCAGCACCATCACCACCTGAACTTGCATCATCACTTTTACCACCACCACCACCACCTGGTGAAGTTCCAGCAGTAGCTGCAGGACTTCCATCGCCATCAGCACCTCTTCCGCCGTTTCCATCAGGATCTGTTAATGGGCTGTTACCTCCATTTGCACCTGTTGAGCCGGATGTTGATGAACCATTTACACCGGCTGTTGTTGTTGATGGGGCACTTCCACCACCACCACCACCGTTATTACTATCTCGTCCGTTTCCACCATTACCGCCTTTAAATGATGCAGTTGTAGCACCGCTTATTGCAGATGCAGCACCACCAGCACCGCCGGTTTCACCACTGTTAGATCCACCCTGACCACCATTTGCAACAATAGTTCCTACAGAAGTATTTCCACCACTTGGTGCGTTTCCACTTGAACTGCTACCATCAGGTCCGCCAGTACCAACTGTTATAGTTAAAGATGCACCCGGTACTAATCCAGTTAGTGTACCACCAGAGT
Organism: Bacteroidota bacterium; assembly: GCA_040007375.1. Lineage (GTDB taxonomy): Bacteria > Bacteroidota > Bacteroidia > AKYH767-A > OLB10 > JANOXC01. The sequence goes on from JBDTVD010000384.1 coordinate 1,185, forward strand.
AAGCACCACCACCTCCACCGCCGCGACCATCACCAGAAGTAGATCCTGTAGATCCACCACCACCACCACCACCCCAGGCTTGTACCGATACGCTGGTAACTCCTGCCGGAACAACAAAGGTTGTAGTGGAATTAAAAGTTTGTGTCTGGCCGAAACTCCGCTGAGAAAATGCAAAGAATACAATGGCGAAAATTGATAAGCTGAGAAATTTCCTCAGCAGCGAATTACCAATTTGTGATTTGTTCAGGTAACAATGTGTTTTCATGTATATTGATTTGTGTTTTCGAAAGAAGGGGAATAGTAATATCGTTTTGTATAGCTATTCCGTAGCTTTATATATAATGGTATATTATTAGTGATTTAATAAAATAAGTTTACTCCAGGTGAATGGAATAAGCCGGCAATTTAGGGTTACAGACTGATACAAATTTGAAATTTAGGGTGAACAGTACCACGTAATATGCTCAACGGTACCATAAATTCCGTGAATGATTTTTGCACGATTATGCAACGTCTTATTTCTTTTAAATCAAATTATTTTGATTTTATTATATATATAGCAATAGAATTCCCAGTCGGTAGAAACGTGTTTTTTCCTACCTGATACTGTTATAAATACCTCATGAAATAAACCTGAGTTGAATAACTCTATGCCCCATTAATAAAATAATGAAACCGGTTTTTAGAAAAAAAATTTATTTTTCCGGATGCTGCTGTAAAAAATTAGTTGAATGAATTATTATAGTGATTTAGAAATAAATTAAATGATAACAACTGGTAAAATAATAATAATTGCTATCGCTTAATGCGTTGCAATTTAAGGCGGAAAATTAATACGAGTCAAGTTTTTCAGCACAAAAAATTATTTTGACCCCTTTGCTGTACTCTCAAATAGTAGGTATTTATTTTAAATTAAAAACTAAAAAAGCCGGACAATTTGTATGTCCGGCCTTTTTAGTTGTTTTATATGTAGTGTTGGTTACCTTAGATTAACTGATGTGCCTCCGCTGAAAACACCATCAACATAAACTTCAATTATATATGTACCGCTAGCAAAAGGAGTAAGAGCGTCAACCCAGTCAAGGCAGATATTCATCTTTTCATTTTTATAATCAATAAGTTTAGAAGTAGTATACATTACATCCTCTTCAGTTCCTGATTTTCTGAAAGTATTACTTCCTTCACTGCGATTACCTAACACTTTACCAGCCGGTTCCACTATCCGCAGATATAAAGTACGTTCACCGGCATGTGCTATTACATTTTCAAGTAAGGTAAAACAGGCTTCCAGTTTATTGGTTCTTTTAGCCATTGCTGTTGGTGAAAATGTTCCATTGCTTCTTTTGCGGGATGTAGCAATGGTAAAATATTCCGATTTTAATACAGAAGCAGTACTTACTGTTGTTTCCAGGTTTTCAGTAAGTGACGCAACAGTTGTGGAAAGATCATCTTTCTCTTTTTTTAATTTTTCATTTTCAACAAGGAGGGCATCAACTCTTTCAAGATATTCATCACGAAGTTTATTTAACACTCCTAACTCCACCTGTAATTTCCTGTTTCTTACTTCCTGGTTCTTCTCTTGTTTCATCAGGGTTTCAATACGTGCTTTTTCGTCATCCACTTTTGAATTCGCTTCAGCAAGCAAACTATCCAGTTTTGTATTGATGCCTTTATATTGATTCAATTCACTGTACGTATCATTTAGTGTTTTCTCCACATCAACACGGGCAGTAATTAAACTGTCAACTGCAACAGCATTTCTCTCATTAACGTTATTACTATCGTACCATTGGTAAACGTTTAATCCCATTGATAGTAATAACACTATAATTAATAGTTTACTGTTTCCACCTTTATTTTCCTGTTCCATTTAGCTATTGTAAAAGAGTTTGCACGAAAGTATGTGCTTTATCACTCTATGCTGTTAAACGGATCAATGCTTAATAACATCTCATTGTTCAAAAAGAAAATAATACTGTCAGAATGGATAGCGGGCAAGAGGAGCAGTTTCCTGTGATGCAAATTTGCCGTCCAGGTATTTATAATATCCGGCAAGAGCTATCATAGCAGCATTGTCAGTGCAGTACTCAAAGTCAGGAATATGAACTTTGCAATGATGGTACTCCCCGAGTTGCACAATTGCTTTACGTAAACTGCTGTTTGCAGAAACTCCACCTGCAATGGCAATATTTTTAATTCCGGTTTCTTCAATTGCCATCTGCAGCTTCTCCATCAGTATTGAAACAATTGTATGTTGAATGGATGCACAGATATCATTTCTGTTCTTTTCAATAAAATCAGGATCAGCTTTTATGTTTTTTTCAATAAAATATAAAAAGGCAGTTTTAAGTCCGCTGAAACTAAAATTCAATCCTGTAATTACCGGATGT
>JBDTVD010000385.1:0-3570 GCA_040007375.1 Bacteroidota bacterium
ATCTTCCAGCAACACATTTCGAATAGTATCATAAATTGTCCCGCTGATAGTATCTGTTGCATCAATAAGTGATGAATCAACAATGGAAGTATCAATACCACCTTGGTTAACAGGTTCAGAAAATGGCCCTTCCACTTTATCGCAGGAAGTCATAAACATGGTTATATATATCAGCAAAATTGCGGCGAGAATCTGAAGACTTGATTTCATTTTTAAGAAGATAATTTTTATTTATTCAAAGGTATTAAAATCTGCTGGTAATACTTAAACTTACACCATTGGATGCGGGCACAACACGACAAACACCGCCAACACATAATAAACCGGCACGCTGGCGAACATAACCCAGGCTGAAACGGTTTGCATTTTTGGTGTATGCAAATGAAGCATTATAATAATGGTAACGATGATCAGTGTCTTCATTACCGTAATTATATTCATCATAAACTGCAACCGACCAATATGGAGAAACACTGTATTCTACCAGTGCAAGCGCCCAGTCACCTTTATCTTTATTAGCTAACAGATGCTGAAATTCTGTACGGATACTGTGTTTATCAGTTATTTTCCAGGTAAGTTCAATAACACCTGTGTGTGCAGTAATAAGACCAAATCCGTTTTTACCTTCCACAATATCTTTATTATATAGCTGATATATATAGGATGCAATAACCTTCACTTTTTTAGAAATCTTTTTTGTTACTTCCAGACTTGCATCCTGGTAATACTTTGTTTCACCAATTGCAAAAAAATCTGATTCATAACCTAACGTATCATTGGATGCAGGAGTTCTTTTTATATCATTTACTGATGATGCATTTATTGCTATTGTAGTTCCATATTTCCCACCGAGTGAAGTTCCGGATTTGAAATTATAATATAACTCACCACTAATTCCCATCTCACCATTAGGTTGTGTTGCATAAGGATAAAGTGTTACCAAACGGTAAGTGTGCTGTTTATTTATTGCAGGAAGATAATTTATTATTAATTGATTAACGGTTGCCGAACGTTCAGAACGGTATCCCATATTGTCAATGCGTTTTGCAGTGATGGCAGCACCAATTCCTTTTTTTGTATAACTGGCATTCAGGTAAAGTGCTTCTCCGTTTTTATATATAAAACCATTACCGATATAAGGGTCATTATACTTATATGCATACTCCGCATTAAAGGCAAATTTACCAACGTTGATATTTGTTCTTGCTGCAAATGATGCAACATTTTCCGGCAGTATTCTTACAATGTCATCATCAGCCTGGAACTTACTTACAAAACTTCCACCCAACCCTACTCTTAATTTACTGTCTTTTAATTTTGGAATAGCATCACTCAATTGCACATCAGCATCTGCACCACGAACGAGTCCTTCACCCAATTCAAAAAAATCACGTTGTCTTCCAACGAGTCCTTTAAGTGTTACTCCTTTTATCGGTTGATATGCAACACGTATTCCATCCATGGCATTGTCGGTTCCAATTGCACGTTCTTCATAACTGCGGAAAATCAGTCCGTTTCCAAACTGATCATAAAAATTACCAACTGTTACATCAATACCTTCATAATTATACGATGCATAACGAAATGGAATACCACTTCCCTGAAAGCGTGAATCAAATCCAAGCAATGGATTGAGGTATGCTTCATAACGAAGTCCTGCTCTGAAATTACCGTTGATATAATTCAGATTGAGGAAACCATTATTTAAAAGTTTTTCTTTCACTTCAGGCGCTTCAATAGCTGAATCAGCTTCATAATATTGAGAGTTGATTTCAAAATTTCCGTTGATGCCTGGCACTACTTGTTGTGCAATTGTGAATTGACTATTCTGCAAGAGTGTGATTACAACCAGGAAGATTTTAGTTGAGTACCTTTTAATCATTACATTTTTTTTATGTCGGACAAAAATAAAACAGGGAACCTTATGGGCTCCCTGTTTTACTGAATTTAGTTTTTTATTTTGAAACCAGTTTGCGGATTTCTTCAATCAGTTTTTTCTCATCGCCGGGAGCATAAGTATTATGCTGTGCAACGATTTTACCTGATCCATCAACAAGAAATGTATGAGGGACATTGTTCACATTCATAGCACGTTTGAAATCACTGTTGGTATCAAGATACACTTCATAATCCCATCCTTTGCCATTAACAAATGGAGCTACTGAAGCCATGGTACGTGCATCATCAATTGAAATTGCTACCAGCTTCACTCCGGTTTCTTCCTGCCAGTCAGGATACTCTTCTGCAATTGCATTGAGTTCCGAAACACAGGGCTTACACCATGTTGCCCAGAAATCGATAATCATTGGCTTACCATTATTCGTTATTTCTGATGTGTTTACCGTTTTGTTGTCAAGTGATTTTACATTGACTGAAGGGATATCTGTTTTTTTTTCCTGTGCATCAACAAGAGTACAGGTAAGAAGAAGAAATACGGTGCTGATTTGTTTTATCATAGCTGTTTCTGTTTTATATAAAAAAGACCTGGAAAAAACTCCAGGCCTTTCTTTAACTGTTTTTATGATTTATTATTTTTCAATAACGATTTTCTTAACTGAAGTTTCGTTTCCTGAAGTAATTCTAAGGAAATAAGCACCAGTATTTATATCTGAAAGATCCAATTTGAATTCGTTTCCTGATTTTGTTCCACTCAGTTCTTTAACTATGCGACCATCAATTGATGATACAGTAAGTGTAAAGTCATTGGATTTAATATTATCAAGACTTAAAGTGATTTCACCATGTGACGGAACAGGATATAAACTGAAAATGTCGTTGTTCTGTTCTGCAATTCCTGTTACCTGTGTAATACTTACTTCATCAATATATGCATTATTTCCGTAACCTGAAGTTGCTTTAAAGCCAATTAAAACGTTTGCTTGTCCTGTAAACTGAGAGAGATTCACCACTTCAGCACGCCAGTCAGCTGTTGATGGAGTGTACGTACCAGTTGCAAAAAGTGCTGATGTTGCAAGTGCAGGATCCTGTTTAGTCCAAACTGATGTCCATGTTTGTCCACAATCAGATGATGCAATCACTTCGAGCTTATCCGAGTAGGCTGCTGAATAACGTTTATGAGCAACTTTAAATCTTAATTCAGGAGAAGGAGCATTTGTTAAATCAACTGCATTAAGGTTATAGAGATAGTCTATTTCTCCGCCTGGGCTGTCATAAAAGTCCATTTTTGATGAACCACTGCCTGGAGCGGCTGTACTTGCAGCACGCGACCAGCCAACGAAGTTATCAGGGTTTTCAGAAATCCAGTTCATAAGAGTGAAATTTACAGGAAGGAAATTCTGTGTATAAGAAGAAACAGATGGCAATGGCTGTCCTGCATTACCACTTATATTATTATTGGTAGTTACATCTTCAGGAGCACCATTTACTGTTGCAATACTAATGCTTCCAATATGTGCACCTGGAGTAATAGATAAGTTTGGGAGTGTAATATTTGCTGTGGCTCCTGTTACTATACTTCCATTCCATGTATATGTAGATGGTGTTTGCCCATCAAGTGAATAATCAATATCCATTGTTGTAATTGTTGATGCTTCTTTGTTTTCAACTACA
>JBDTVD010000386.1:0-3565 GCA_040007375.1 Bacteroidota bacterium
CAGTTTTTGAAACTATTAACTAAAATGCGGTCATGCTCGCTTACGGTAGTGCTAAGAGCAATAACAGGGATTACTGCATACTCTCTGGTTTCATTAAATTTTGAAAGAAACTCGCGTGCATTCATTCCTGCAACATCAAGGTCTAAAATAATAACATGCGGAAGATAATCGTCGTTCCTGTACTCATGAAGTAAATCAAGCGCCATGCTGCAGTTTTTTACGGAACTGATATCATGGAGAAAATCATGGGTATGTACCGCTTCCTTTATCAGCGCCTCATGTTCTTTTACATCTTCAATTATTAAAAAACGTAAACTCGAACGATGTCTTTTCATATATTCAGTAAAAACAAATTTACGCATACACAATAGAGATTCCATCTGTACTGTTAAAGGATTTATGAACAGCCCTGTTAACCAACATTTATATTAATATTACGGCGGCCCCAATTGCCATGAATAAAGATTATTATAAAATACTGGAGTTGAATTCTTCTGCGACACAGGAAGAAATCAGAAAAGCTTTTCACCGGCTTGCTATGCGTTATCACCCTGATATTACAGGTGGGAATTCAGAGTATGCCGAACTTTTTAAAGAGATCAATGAAGCTTACAGAATTCTTTCTGATGCTTTGCGAAAAGCACGTTATGACCTGGGATTAAGAATTGATTATATCATTCCATCACAACCATTCATACCATACCTAACAGCAGAAGTTAATACGAAATCAGTGCTACTGAATGAGGAATTTGAAATTACTTATCGTTATGCCGGGGAAGGCCGCGTTTTTCAAAAGCCCGAATTGAGTTCCATTACTTATTTGTGCAGCCCTGTTGTTAACCACCGGACAATTCATATTCACGGCGGTATTAAAGAAACATCATTAACATATACTATCTGTGCGCTGGAAACAGGAAAACTGATTTTACCACCGGCAACTATATATATTAACAATAAATATCTTTCTTCAGAGTCGTTATCAGTTGAAGTAAAAGAAAATGCCTGCTATTTTACAAAAGGTCAACTTGCAGATCATCATCCATATCCCGTATATCTCAATAAAGAAAGAGAAGTAACTTCTACTTTCAGAAGAATTTTTATCTACCGCCAAATAGTTTTACTGCCACGCAGCAATTATGCACGCTATTATCATGAACTGGGAACTTCAATGAAAAATATTTTTGCTGTTATGGGATTTATAATGGCTTTACTTTATGATTATAACTGGCTCCTTGGCATTGTTGCAGGTTCACTTGCAGGAGGATTGTTATGTCATTCCATGTATTTGCTTACAGGTGTTAAATCAAAATTCTATCACGACTTAAAATACAAAACAGTAGTTAAATATTTCGAAGAAAATTATCGTCCGGGAAGAGATCCTTCTTACGGGATTTTCGCAGGTCGTTGTTTCTATCAATTTATACAATTGTTCCGTTAAAGCTTTTCACCTTCACTATTTGCAATGGCAGCATTTTTCATACTTCCGAACTGACGGTAAGATACCCACACTTCAAATACTGTGAATGCACAATAATGCAAGAGAAAGCATAATGCAAAACCCATAACTCCCGGCTTATTGATCAAAGCATAAATTACAATAACGCCTATGTACAGAAAAAGTTTAATTGCTGTTGCCGCCATATAGAAGCGGATGAATGATTTTGTTCCTCCTTTTGCGCTTAAAGAAAGGCCGTTGTGAAAAAAGGCCGTTAATACAGTAAAGAAAATTGATATATATAAAAAATTGTGATAGGATAAATGTGGAGGCAGTTTATGTGAGAGTAGGAAATAACCACCGGCAGTGAGTGCTGCTGCAACCAGGAGACGGATTATAAAATGGATATTCATATTTTATTTCCGGATAAAATCTTTTAATGCAAGATATAATGCTGCAACAATTGAAATGAGACAGAATAAAACTGAAAGCACGGGTTTGGTATTAAAGTATTCATCCAGCTTTAAGCCACCCAAAGTTAACAGCAACACTGTAGCAGCCATTTGGAAACTCATGGCTGAATACTTCAGATAGTTGTTAAGCGGTTTTTTCTTTGAGTCCTGTTGCTTCTGTTGGTCTGTCGGCATTTTTAATGTCCTTTATGGATGGTCCCATGTTACAATTTCCGGTAAAGCTGGCACCCACTTCTACAACCAGTTTTCCTGTTTGTATATCTCCATTTATCCTTCCGTTGGATTTCAAAAACAACATTTCGTTAACGGTTGTCTTTCCTTTAATAGATCCTGAAATATCAGCATTCTGGCAGAAAACATCACCTTCCACATTTCCTGATGCACCTATTACCAGTTTAGCTTTTGTGGAAACTGAGCCTTTTACAGTACCATCAATTCTGATATCTCCGTTCGATTTTACTTCTCCTTCGATAACGGTTCCATGACCAATAATATTAACGGAACTTGTTTCTCCCTGAAGTGTGCTTACTGCTTTGTTTTTAATTTGCTGGAACATGATGAAGGATCTTTAAGGCAACAAAAATAAATTAATTACCGGATTATCAGCTTTTGATTTCCGGAAAGGTGATGTGTCTTTAATTCATTATATAAATTATCAGGCAGCAAAATGACTTGTTCCTGTATAGCGAAGTTTGATTTCTTCAAGCAACATGTTAATCTCTTCAAATGTTGCTGCTGTAACAAGTTTCAATCTGTTTTCTTTAAAGTGATCCAGCCCTTTGAAGTAATTGGAATAATGTCTTCTCATCTCCAGTACTCCTCCTATGGGACCTTTCCATTCAATGGATTTTTCCAGATGAATTTTGCAGATAGATATTCTTTCTTCAATAGTTGGAGGTTGAAGATAAGTTCCATATTTCATAAAATGTTTTATCTCACGGAAAATCCAGGGATAACCAATACTTGCTCTGCCAATCATCACACCATCCACTCCATATCTGTTTTTCATATCCAGTGCTTTTTGTGGAGAATCAACATCTCCATTTCCAAAAACCGGTATTTTAATTCTTGAATTTTCTTTTATTGCACCGATCAATGTCCAGTCGGCAGGACCTTTATACATCTGTGCCCTGGTACGACCATGAATAGTGAGTGCTGAAATTCCGATATCCTGTAACCGTTCGGCAACCTCCACAACGTTTTTGGTATTATCATCCCAGCCTAATCTTGTTTTAACAGTTACCGGACGTCCGACTGCTTTTACAATTTCTGAAGTCATTGTTACCATTTTAGGTATATCCTGCAGCAATGCTGCACCGGCACCTTTACAGGCAACTGCTTTTACGGGACAACCATAATTGATATCAATTAAATCAGGTTGAACATCATCAGCAATCTGTGCTGCCTCACGCATCGAATCAATATCACTTCCAAAAAGTTGAATTCCAATTGGCCGTTCATATTCAAAAATATCCAGCTTCTGAACACTCTTTGCAGCATCTCTTATCAACCCTTCAGAACTGATAAACTCAGTATACATAAGATCTGCCCCTTCCTGCTTGCATACATAGCGGAATGGCGGATCACTTACATCCTCCATGGGGGCAAGTAATAACGGGAATGACCCCAGCTCAATGTCGCCAATTTTAACCATGTT
>JBDTVD010000387.1:0-3545 GCA_040007375.1 Bacteroidota bacterium
GAATCTGTTTACAAAGTAAGCAAAATGAAGTGATATACATCTGCACATTTTGTAACTCTGATTATCACGTGTTATTAAAAAGAACAATACGATCCTTCACCATTATACTTGCGAATAAAGTATTGAACGTTGTTGCTGATGGCATTGCTATTTGACTACCTTTAACTTTCCAAAACCCACCCTGATGAAATCACCTTCCATACTATTCTTACTACTGCTTATCATATTAAAGCCAGCAATCGGTCAATGGAATCAGCTTACCACTAACAGCGGTTATAATAATTGCATTGAGCGTATCAGCAGCAGCAAAATATGGGCAGGTACAGGTTCCGGAATATATGAATCTACTGATGAAGGACAGACATGGCATAATACGCATATTACCAATCATAATGTGGGATCAATTCTCCATTTTAATGATACCATAATTATCAGTTACTCACTGTTTATTACTACTACAAGTGGAAAATGGGAGAATTATTCCATGACGAGTTATAATGATGGTGTTAACTTTTCCGCACCATCATTAATTACAAACAATAATGCATCAGGAAATGCATACTTGTATAAAGCACATGGAACCCTGATAGCAGCATCAGGCAACAAATATTATATTTCAGCGAATTATGGTAACGTATGGTCAGCTTTTGTTTCTCCAAACACCAATACCCCGCGATTTCTTTTTGCCCGTAACAACAGGGTGATTTATCAGGACTATGGTAATAACACTGGCTATTCATCATTGTTGATGTCGGATGACGGCATGAATACCTGGACAACAATTGATTCATCTAAAATGTTTGTTAGCTTTTACTTTAATGATTCTATTTTAATGTATACCGCAACCATACTGGATAGCGTTGGAGGAAATCCTGTGATATATAACACTACGTACCGATCAACAAATAGTGGTAATACATGGGATTCTTTATTTACCGGCCCGCTCAACCTGTCTTTATTTTTTGAAACTTTTGTAGATAATGATATTTATCTTTTTACAAATGACTTTCCTACTTCATATATATATGTCAGTCATGATGCAGGTGCAACATGGCAACAGGATAGCTGGGGTGGTCCGTATGTCAATGGAAAGGTGTTTTTACCAACAGACGAAGTTTTATCAAACAATGGAGATTACTTAATGATTACATCTCTCAACCAGGTATATCATTATTTCCCGTCAGAAAATTCATTATATCCTTCTTCTACGGGTATGTCCGGGATCTGGCCAAAACAAATAAAGATTGATCACAACAGAATTTGTACAGGTGGTGATCAATTTGAAGGAATCTCCATTAGTGATGATGCAGGAAGCACCTGGAGAAGAAGTCCATTTCCCTATCAATTGGTTGATATGGTAGTGCATGGTGATACTATTCTGTGGACATCTATGAATTATTACCAATACCTTATCCGTTCTTTTAATGGAGGATTTACATGGGATACTCTGATAATACCATCCTCAACCAGCAGTAATTTATATATAGAAGAAATTAACGGACGGGTATATAATGGTCCTAATCCATTACAATATAGTAGTGATTGGGGTTCCACCTGGACTACTCTTCAGGCATCACCCGCTAATGGTCCTTTTGCAGCACATAACGACACTTTATATATAACAAAATCCAATGGTGCTTCCTATCGTTACAATGAAACAAACGATACATGGACAGCCTTAGGAGGTGGATGGATTAACGGCGCAGGAACAATAGGACAGCTTTCATTTCTCAGTAATGCTATAGTAAATATAAACAGATGTGGTATGCGTAAATCCTATGATAACGGAGCAACCTGGCTTACACCTGCATTAAACGGATTATATATAACCAACTGTTATTTCCTTCCAAGAAACATAGTAGAGTATAAAGGTTTATGGTTGATATCTATGGGGCCGGATGGTATTTATAAGAGTGCCGATGGTGGAGAAAACTGGTAACCATTTCTCACCACTCCGTTTATGGCAAATGGCGGACTGGCAATTTTTAATTCTATACTTTATGCAGGAGGATATAACAGTGGTGTGTGGAGAAGGTCAGGCAATTTATATACAACATCAGGAACAGTTTACTATGATGAAAATCTTAACGGGCAGAAAGACAGTACAGAGCAATATATAAACAATTCGATTCTTTCCAGTACACCGGCAAATTTCGTGGCTACAACAGATCTCTCCGGAATGTATCATTTTATTACTGATATGCAGAATGAAAAGCTGCAACCTGTTTTTAATCTGCCTTACATGACAACAGTTCCTTCAGAATATTACACTTCAACTGATACAACAGGAATTGATTTTGCAGTTCATATGTTGCCAAATATTACAGATCATGCAATAGATGTTACAGCAGTTCATCCATTCAGAACACATCAGCACAATTCATTGGTAATAACTGTAAAAAACCTGGGATCAACAGTGCTCCCTGCTCTTGTTGCATTAGTACCAGATTCACACCTCCTGATTTTAAATTCCTTTCCTCCTACCTCCTATATTTCCAACGATACTCTTTACTGGAACATTGATTCGTTAAACGTTTTCGGCAGTGAAATTATAACAGTGGAAACAGTACCTGATCCTGCATCACTTCTTGGTGACAGTATTCATAATTATGTTTCGGTTACATCAACCTCAGCTGATTATGATACAACAAATAATATATATCTGCAAAATACACGCATTGTGGGTTCGTATGATCCGAATGATAAAACCTGCTTACAGGGTTCTTATATTACCTCACTGGAAGCAGCAACTGAACGTTTGGAATATATAGTACGTTTTCAGAATACAGGAACTGCCGCTGCTATCAACATCACCATCACCGACAGTCTTACTAATTTTCTTGATGCAGGATCCATTCACTTCATTGCATCCAGTCATCCTGTTAAATGGTCGATGAATAATCATGGTATGCTGGAAGCCCGTTTTATGAATATACAACTTCCTGATTCCGGAACTGATGAAGCTTTAAGTCATGGATTTATTTAATACTCAGTAAAATGTAAAAACTCTGCAGCAGCAGGAACTGTTATCTCCAACTTTGCCAATATCTATTTCGATTTTAATGCCCCTGTTGCAACCAACACCGTTAATACCACAATCGATTATCCTGTTATTTCAGAAGTTCCTGAAAATTCCCAGGCAGCAACTTCTTCCTATATACTAGTATATCCAAATCCCGCAACAACCTGTTTCACTATAAAATTAAATAGGATTCCGGAAAATATATATATCGTGTACTTATATGATTTGCAAGGCAAGGAAGTGTTCAGAGAAACAATAAAACAAACGGAACAGCAATTCTCCATCTCACATCTGATTCCGGGTATATATATAGGAAGAATTACAGACATTCATAATGTTCAGACAGGTCATTTTAAATTGCTGGTTAAAAAATAACAGTAGTACCAATTCCCAATTATACATTTTTAATTTTAATTAATCATCCTTAACCTTTCATTATTAACTAGCACTAAGAAGCACTTCCTAATTTAATTTTTAATTTTTAATTTTTAATTTTTAATTTTTAATTTTTAATTTTTAATTT
>JBDTVD010000388.1:0-3509 GCA_040007375.1 Bacteroidota bacterium
TACTCTGTAAAATCTGTCCTGCATCAAAATCGGATATATATAATTTATCATGCACCGTATCAATTGTCATTCCGTATGAATCCTGCAGTCCTGTAACCGGAAGTGCTTCCATCACAGGGCTGAGATTATTTACCAATCCGGTAAAAACCTGGCTGCCATCTGTAAAATAAACCGGAACTCCTGATGCATTCGGATCTTTTATAATAATAGTTTTTATTGCTGTTTTAATCTCCTGAGAAACGGAAGTAACTGCAACAAGACTTACCGTATAAGCTCCGGGATTTGTATAATGATGTATGGGATTTATTTCTTCCGAAGAAGTGTTATCGCCAAAATTCCAGTAATACGAAACAGAACCAACATCACCAGGAACAATCGATGTATTGGTAAATGTTACATTGGCAGGAGCAAAACTATTGTTATCAATTGCATAAGTAAATACAGGAACAGTGCTTGCAGGAGGAACGGGAAAATCGTCTTTCTTGCAACTGTTAAAACTGATAACAGTAAGTATGCTGAAAATAATTATATATAAATGTTTCATTGTTGTTATTTTAAAAATATTCCTCTTGGACTAAGTAATCCGCTTTGCACTGTTTCAGGAACAGAGCCATCCAGGTTTGCTTTTCGTAATTCACCTGCATCTCTGTCTGCCCAGTAAAGTTTTCCTGCATCTGCATCTATTGCAAGACCGTAAACCCTGGATGTTGTTGTTACAATAGTAATTGCGCCCGATCCTGTTAAGTCTGCTCTCTTTATAGTTCCGGAGTTTCTTTCATCATAATAAATTTTACCATTTACTCCATCAACAGCAATAGAATAACCATAAGAACCACTTATTAAGACAACTGGATTTGATCCGTCTAAATTTGCAACATATAAATTCTCGCCATTTACTTCATAGAAATACATTTTATTATTCGGCACATCTAATGCAACAGCGCGCATTTGTCCGCTTGCAATATTTACAATACCTGTTTGCAGATTAGTTCCATCAAGATTTGAACGTGAAATATTTCCAAGATCATCTGCCCAATAAATTTTTCCATTAGTCAGATCCAGTGCAATGCCATAAGGATCGGTAAGGCCGGAAGCTATAGACTGCAGTCCTGTTCCATCGCCATTCACACGCCAGATATTTCCTGATCCTGTTACTTCAAAATCGCTGAAATATATTTTATCATTTGCATTGTCATACGCTAATCCAACTCCCGCTTTTCCGGTAATATCAAGAACAGTTGTATGAACGCCTAATCCGTCCAATGGAAGCTTTTTAATCAGGTTGTTACCATACTCAATAAAATATATAGCATCTCCCTGCTGCACGGTCATCTGCATACTGAAAGTTGCTGATCCTCCTTCACCTGTTGCTACAAGTGTCACAGTAAAAACTCCTGTCGATAAATAACTTTTCTGAGGAGAAACATCAGTGGAAGTTGTTCCATCGCCAAAACTCCAGGCATATGCTGTTGCGTTTTGAGAAGTATTGGTAAACTGAACTATCTCATTCAGTAATACAGTTGAATTGCTGACAGTAAATCCTGCAGTTGGTGCATCCGGATCATCATCCTTTTTGCAGGAAGCAATGAATACTAGTGATAAAAGTAGAATACCGTAAAATGATTTTATTTTTTTCATAATTAAAGATGTTTAGTATATATATTAATATCCGGGATTTTGTGTCATGCCCGGACTGGTGTTACTGAGAAGTTCACTCAATGGAATTGGAAATAGTGTTTTGTTGATATTGGTAACTGTTGGAAGAATTACTGTTGCACGACCTGTACGAACCAGATCAAACCAACGATGACCTTCAAATGCTAATTCCAGTCTGCGTTCTGTTTCAATAACAGGGATGAGTTGTGTGATGTCTGATGTTGTTACATCAGCAAGACCTGCGCGATTTCTTATCACATTAATATCATCCTGCACCTGTTGTGCATTTCCATTCAGCATGGCTATTGCTTCTGCACGTATCAAATACATTTCTGCAAGACGCAATACCATAAAATTATCACTTCCTGTTGACAGATCATCATACTTCTTTGCATACGCATCTGTACCACTGTAACCAACAGATGCATTCAAACGCGTATCAGAAGTTGTGTATGCTGCAAGTAAAGTTGGATCCGGTGCTACTTCTCTTCTTCCGTTTAATGACAATGGAAAATTATATTCTGCAATACGGTTTCTGTCAAGTTCAGTGAAATCTACTTCAAAAATTGATTCTGATATTCCTTCCGATGAAAAAATTTCTGCATAATCTGTCATCAAAGAATAACCACCTGCATTGATAACCTGTGAAGCATATAATCCCGCATTCACATAATCCTGTCTATATAAATAAACTCTTGCAAGCAATGCATTGGCGGCCTGTTTGGTTGCTCTTGTTTTAAGAGAAGAATTGGCTGCCAGGTTTTGAGATGCAAACTGAAGATCGGAAATAATCTGATCGTACACCACATTGATTTCATCGCGTGCAGCATTCACAGCACCAAGTCCAACAGTTGGTTTTGTTTTAACAGGAATACGACCGAAATAATTCATCAGATTAAAATGATTCAGTGCACGCAGAAAATACAATTCACCCAAAGCACTATTTTTTTCTGCAGCACTCATATCAGATATTCCGGGAACTTTATCAATTACATTATTTGCCACATTGATCGCATCATATATAGCACCCCATATTCCATCTACTGATTCGTTCTCCGGAAGAATAGCATTGTTATCCACCTGATCATAACTTACAGCAGTTGCATTTGCAGGATGCAGTAAATTGTCGGCAGCAAGATCTGCGAAGATGCAATACGTCCTTCCATAATAACTCAGACTCTGCAATCCATTGTATGCACCGAGTACACCTTTCTCCACACCGGCTTTATCATTAATTGCTTCATCAGCAGGGACTGCACTTTGTGGTTTTACATCCAGCACTTCACAGGAAGAAAAGGAAATAAATAAACCGGCAATAAGAATGAATTTTTTCATAACCTAAAATGTTAAATTACAACCAATAATAAAACTACGTGCCTGAGGATAAGTAAAGAAATCAGTTCCGATAACTGCATTATCATTTCCGCGATAATTAACTTCCGGATCCAGGCCGTTATAATTGGTAAACGTTAAAAGATTCTGTGAGCTTATATATAAACGGAAGTTTGTAATGTGAATACGCTCCAGCATTTTTTTGTTGAATGAATAACCTATTGTTAAATTTTTCAAACGGAGATAAGAACCATCTTCAATAAAACGTGATGAAACTCTGTTGTTGGATGCTGCCCGTACAGGATCAGATGTTGCATCAGGAATTGCAGTGATATCACCAGGATGCTGCCATCTGTCGTTCACTGCTGCAAGCTGATTGTCGCCACCCTGCAATGATTCAAGATACAAACGTGATCCGTTAAATACATCATTGCCATATGAGCTTTGAAAAAACAAAGAGAGATCAAATCCTTTATAAGCAAATGTATTGGTAATGCCTGCAATAAAATCAGGATTTGGAT
>JBDTVD010000389.1:0-3486 GCA_040007375.1 Bacteroidota bacterium
GAGAAAAGTGCAGTAATTTAATTCTGAATTCTGCATTTAATTTCACGCAGAGATTATTGAGGTGCAGAGGAACGCGGAGAAAAATGCGAATCGTAAATTCGTAACAATTCGAATTCGTAGATCAATTTCATTTTCAAATCTTCAAATTTTCAAATCTTCAAATCAATTAAAAACTGCATCACATCAACACCATCTGCATAATCACTCAATGTTGGTTGTTGTGTTTTTCCGAAGGGAATAAAACGATGTCCTGCTATGCATTGTATTTCATCCTTATGATTTTCCAGCTTCTCATTCAGGTCTGATTCATTTTTATAATACTCATAATGCAACACAGAAACAGGAGTTGCGAGTGCTTCATGTTCGCGCACGATTAAATAATTATTGGTGAGGAATGGTGCGTTATTCAGCAAGAACAATGCATGGTGATAATCATAATTATTCATGTACTTGTTATGATTCATCACATCAGCATACGGTTCCATGCATTGAAAAAAAGTGTTTAACGAATACTCTTCCGGTATATATAATTTAGAAACATTGCGGCAACCTAATCCGAAATAAGAAAATATATCATCACCCAAAGCAACTAAATCTTCTTTACTTTCAAAACCATCAATAACAGCAACACTATTTCTGTTCTTGCGGATGATGTGTGGATACTTCCCGAAATAATATTCAAAATAACGCGCAGAATTATTACTTCCTGTTGCAATTACAGCTCCCGGTTTTTCCAGGCGATTTACAAACTGTATTTTATTTTTCCATTCCGGATTTATTGCAATCAGCCATTCAGTTAAAACAGGTAACAGCACATCATCATCGGAACTGCATTTAATTGCTATGGAATGTCCGCTCATCATCACACATAAAAAATCATGAAACCCAACAAGCGGAATATTACCAGCCATGATAACACCAACCTGCACCGGGTTTATTTTTTCTATTTTATAAGATGACAGCCAGTGATGGAGCACATCAGTTCTTAACCATTCAGCAATGGCAGTTAAACTGCTTTTGATATTCTGTGCTGTGAACCAGGGATTTTTTTGCCGTGCTTTATCAAAGAGTGACCATAACTCATGGTTGTTTTCAAAATTGTTGGGATTGAAACCTTCCAGTTTTACCCTGATGATATCTCCCAACTGGCTGAAAGAATTAATGCGTTGACTGAGCTCCATGTATGAATTCCGAAAAAACGGAAACCTTTATATTGATTTTTGTGTTTAATTTGTGTTCAAATTTAGCAGATAATTCTATGGCAATAAAAATAACCGATGAGTGCATTAACTGCGGGGCCTGTGAACCCGAATGTCCGAATAATGCAATCTATGAAGGTGGAGCTGAATGGCGTTTCAGTGATGGCACAGCAGTAAAAGGCATATTCAACAAATTGGATGGTACGGCAATAGATGCTGATTCACCACAGACACCTAAGTCAATGGATACTTATTATATAGTTTCGGATAAGTGTACAGAGTGTGTTGGATTTCATGATGAGCCACAATGTGCAGCAGTATGTCCTGTTGACTGTTGTGTAGATGATCCGGATTACCGCGAATCGAAAGATGAGTTACTAGCGAAGAAAGGTCGTATGCACGTTTAAAGTTTTTAAGAAAATATATTTAACCCGGATGACCATCCGGGTTTTTTTATGTCGATATAGTTTGGTGATCAATAATTAGCAGTGTTCCTTCGTTTATGCAAGGAATCAAATAATGAATAACTAGTTTTACATCTTATACTGAAACTAATGAAAATGAAATGCAACCTGTTACTACTGCTGATGCTAGTTGCTGCTGTAACAGTTCATGCTGAAAAGGTTGATACTACTGCAGTACACACCCAATGTTTACTTATTGCTGCTTCCGGTGATAGCATTTTAAGAGGAACCAGTGATTCAGTGCGGATAATATATAATGAGAAGTTTCATGCAGGAATTGATTCCGTTTTAAAAATGCCGCAATCGTTTGCTTATTCCTTTGCAACAATTAAAAATCTTTCTGTGCTTACTTCTGATGATGATCACTTCCGCTTATACACATGGATGGTGCCTACTGATAAAGGAATGAAATATCAGTATTTCGGATTTGTTCAGGTTTATAATGAAGAAAAGAAAACAGTTAAAATATATTCGTTGCAGGAAAAGGAATATGCATCCAATGATGCAGCGGAATATTTAAAGTTGAATGACAGTACCTGGTACGGAGCACTGTATTATAAAATTGTGCATAAGCGTTATGATAAAAAAGATCAATATATATTATTGGGATGGAAAGGAAATAACGTTTATACTACAAGAAAAGTAATTGATAACATTGTAATCACTCCCGCAAAAATAGAATTTGGAAAACCGGTTTTTAAATGTGGTGGCAAACCCAAGTCACGTGTTATTTTAGAATATAATGCAACAGCAAATGTTTCGTTGAAATATAATGAAGATGAAAGAATGATTATACATGATCATCTTTCCAGCAGTGATCCGAAGCCTGAATCAAAAGGTGTGTTTGCATTATATGGACCAGATATGACATATATAGGTTATTCTTTTAAAGATGGATTCTGGTTTATGGAAAAAGATGTGCAGGTGAGAAATGATTTTGCTCCAGGACCAAAAAATGTAGAGCTGAATCGTGATCTGCGTTTGCAGAGAAAAGATTGAAATGAGTATCAAAACATAAGTATCAAGTACCAGGACTTTGATTTAACTTATATTCATAAGTGTTTTTAAAGCTTATGAATATTGCCCTGCAAATTTTTCCATGTTAAATAAAAAGTATCAAGAGTAGAATTATTATTCCTACGTCTTGATACTTGTGTCTTGCTACTTATGTCTAAAAAGATTCATCTGCACTTGGTCCGTAGCTACCGGGAATTGCAACATTAAGCAAGCGTAGAAATACTCCTAGTTGTGCACGATGATGAACAATCTGGCAATACGTCTGCCTTATAACAACGGCCTTTGTTTCTTTTTGATAAATCTGATCGCCGTTACGTAATATCCACGTTTGATCCAGTATATTTTCATTCAACATCTCCAGATGCTTACGACCCTCAATAAGATGCTTTTCAAAAGAAGCTAGTAAATCAGCAGTCGTATCAATCTTAGGAGATTCATAAGGACTGGTTGCAAAATCCAGCTCATCAGTTGTAACAACCATAGCAATCCACGACGGAAGTTCTGCGATATGTCCTGACAATTGCCGAACAGACATACTTTTTTCATGTGGTTTCCAGTCATACTTTCCATCGGGAATGCATGCCAGCATCTTACGTGTTGTTTGCGATTCATATTCAAATTCCTTTTGAAGCATTTTAATCCAGTCCATATTTTTTAGTTTGATTTATGATGCAAATAAAAAGCAGGCAACTGACAACAGTATGGCAGCCACTTTGAAAAATTATAAATGAGGAATTATAAATTATAAATGGGGATTAGGGATTAGGGATTAGGGATTAGGGATTAGGGATTAGGGATTAGGGATT
>JBDTVD010000390.1:0-3483 GCA_040007375.1 Bacteroidota bacterium
GTTACATCAAACCAGTAATTAAAAGACCAGGATGCGCTAAAATATCCACCATAAGGAGTCATTACTCTTCCCAGCTCAAATGGATCTTTCACTTCAAACACTGTATATATATTATGAAATTGTTGTGGGAATATTTCACTGGCAGGAACGTAAACAGAATCAACAACTACTCCAGATGAGTTATAAATATAATTGTAGTAATTACCAGGATATACAATTGCTGAATCTGTTGCAAAAGCTGGATTCAAATTATCATTATATTCAGTAAACTGTAGTGTTGATGCAAATGCAGAATCAGTTGTTTGTGTTGTGGAATTGAAAAAATAAACATATACAGGCGATGTATTATAAAATGCTGTATCCAGCACATTACCGTTCATTGTAAAATACGGATATTGTGTAAGTGTAGAATCATAAGTTCCTGTTATTACATTGGCAAATACGTTGGTAGTATAATCCCATTCTGTATTTGGCTGAGGTTGGGAGAAAGTATATTTCATCAATATTTTGCTGAAGCTGGTTCCGGCGGGAGGAAAAACCGTCCACTGGTTATAGGTACCATACCAATTGATAACATAATTCTGGTGTGCCTGTACAATAATCGTATCACCTGTTGCGGCTTTACTTTGATTAACAAGACATAAACACGATACAAGGAGGCTTAGTAAGATTTTTTTCATGATATTTTTAAATCGAGTGGATAAAAATAGGGAAAAGCCCTCAACGTGTTTATAGTGAGAATTAGTGATTCTGTTGTTATGAAATCTGATAAAAAGGGATTTTACCAAAGCATTTGTAAAACTATTTCGCAGCATTTCAAAGTATGGTTTTGTTTTATTTACTTTGAGGCTTGAAGAAAACTTAAAAATAATATAAACAAAAATGAAAAAACACCTACTTGTTTTACTATTCCTGGTTGTTTCGGGCTTTTATGCAAAGGCACAAACATCCAGTGCTGCACCAGATGGCTATGGCTATACCTGGAAAAATAACCTGGATGCATCAGGACCAGCTTTTAACTGGATTGATATTTCCACATGGCCGGGAACTACTTTTGTTACTGGTTTAGCGGATGATAATATCGTTGGTCCGTTTCCTTTAACTGCGGCATTCCATTTTTACTGGTATGATCCTGTTAATTTTTATGTTGGCTCTAATGGCTACCTGGAATTTGACAAGAGTACAACCGTTGCTTCTCCTTTCCCTACAATCCCCAATAGCGGTGGTATTCAGGATTATTTAGGCGCTATGACTTCGGATCTTACTTTTACAGATGATCTGGGTGAAGTTGTTTCCGGTGCAAAATGTATGTACTGGCAAAATGCAGATAGTATGATTATTACATGGGACAGTGTGCCATTCTGGAATTCAGTTTCTCCGGGTTGGGCAGGAACCAACAGCTTCCAGATTGTATTAAATAATCTTGACAGCACTATTACCTATAACTACCTGAATCAAAGCGGGGCAAGCTTTGCTGCTACACAGTTCATGACTATCGGAATAGAAAGTAAAGCCGGGTCAATTGGATTACCCTATGAGCAAGGTGGTTTGATAAGTGATTTTTATCCGATTCCATCTTCTTCAGTTCGTTTCTACCCTCCGGCAGTTGATACTGCAGCAATAAATGATGTAGCTACTGCCTTTGTTGGCAACCCTACTACAGGTGGATTGATACTTTCCAAAAATGGTGCTCCTTATACCAGTATTGCTGAAGGAATAAACTCAGGTAATATGCCGCAGGGAACTTTTGATTTTTATTCAAGAGTAGTGGTTGGTTCAAATACAATACAAGTAAGAGATACAGTTCTTTTCCCTGCAACTACACCAGGACAAACACAAACAGTAACTTTCCCCGATACATGGACTCCTACAACAGCAGGTACTTACCGTCATATTGTTGAAACACGTTTAGGCGCAACAGATCTGGTTCCTTCAAACAATATCCGTACACTTGAGATACAGGTTGTTGATACAACAGTAACACCGATTTTATTGAGTTTTGATAACGGCGTTGATGATGGAACAGGTGGATTAGGCTGGGCCGGTGGTGGCGGTGGCGGTGCTATATATTATGTACCTCCATTTACACCTTGCACAATTACTGCATTACGTGCCTTCATAACTGGAAATACAAATGGTGTTGGATTCTCTATGCATCTTTTTGATGATGACGGACCAAATGGTACTGCATTAACTCAATTGGATTCTGTTAATGTGGATGCTGCAAACGTTCAGATTGGTGTTTGGAACATGGTTACATTGCCAACTCCGGTTACCATTCCATCAGGTGGATTTTATTTAGCATGGATGATGGGCGGTGATGGAATTGCACTTGGTCAGAATGCATTATCTAACCTGGTTCCTGTTTCTAACCGTACTTATGAAATTCTTGGACCTGTTACCAGTCCTTCTTCCTGGTCACAATGGCGTTCACGCGAGATACAGGATATGATGTTAAATGCATATATAGATGGTGTTGTTGGAATTAACGACAATTCAAAACTGAGTGCATTGTTTGGTAATGTTTATCCAAATCCTGCAACTGATAAAGTTTACCTTGCTTATGATTTAAGTTCTTTTGGCAATAGTAAAATGCTTATTGAAGTTTATGATATCAAAGGACAATTGGTTTCTTCAAATAATGTTACCAGTGAAAAAGGTACACTTGAAATTAAAGTTTCAGGATTTGCTGCCGGAACATATATATGCAAAATCAGTGTTGGAACAAATCAGATTCAACGCCAGATTAATGTGATTAAAAAATAAATATTAGTTTATAATAAAAAAAGCCTTCTCATACGGGAAGGCTTTTTTTATTATATATTGAAACTAAATCTGTACGTTTGCTTAACTGCTTTAATTATGAAAAAGATTTCTCTGCCATTAATAATTTCTCTCCTGATTGTTTTAATATGGAGTTGCACCAATAATAAAAAAGAAAGCTGCAGTAATGATTTAAATCCGAATGGTGATAGTGAACTTGCACTATTAATGCGTGACATGACTGCACACCTGGAAAGTGAAAAAAAACTGGTGGAATCAGGAGCTGAACCCAGTCATTTACCGGAAGAATTTGATAAAATACTTACAGCAACACCAAGTGACTCCAAACAACGCGGTGAACACTTTCAGGATTTTGCAAAAATGTATCTGGATGCTTTAACTGCTTATCATAATTCTACAAAAGAAAATCACAGTTTTGCTTACAACAATCTGGTTAAAAGTTGCATAAGCTGTCACGAGAATGAATGTCCGGGACCAATTAAACGGATACAGAAGTTGCTTGTTGAAGAAAAAAAGAATATCGAATAACGAACAAGGAATGATGAATTTCGAAGTTGAATTTTTCAATCATAATAAATCATCAACATCATTCAATTGAACATCTATAATATTGAATAGTAAATTTTGTAGGATGTCTGTTGAAATTTTTTTACTCCGAACTTTAAACTCCGAACAAATCACTCTCTTTACCCCAACCCT
>JBDTVD010000391.1:0-3456 GCA_040007375.1 Bacteroidota bacterium
ATTGATCACTAGAAATAAAAAAAGCCATCGGGAAAGATGGCTTTTAAGTACTGGAATATTTTATAATTTATAATTTATAATTCTGAATTTATAATTTACTTCACAATGTTGTTTCTCACTCTTCCCAGATTATTCGATAAACGAACAAGAAGATCTTTACTTACTTCTTTTGCATCTTTTGGTTCTTTATATAATTCAAGCAAGGAGTCTAAATCCTTTTTAATTTTTGATAGTTCCGCATCATCCTTAAACTCATTAAAAATACCTGCAATATTTTCAAGATATAAACGCTGCTCCCACACTCGTGTATATAATTTTTCATTCTGCTCTGTACGTTCTGCATCTTTCAGAAGATTTACGGTGATGTACTGACCTTCAATCCAGCTTCCTGCTAAAATTTCACTGGCAGTTTTCAAACGCTCATTCGAACGCAGATATTGATCGGTAGAAGCATAAGCCTGATCAACAACACGTTTTAATGAATCTTTATTATTTGCATTTACTTCAAAACGATTTACGAACTTGTTGAACGTTTCACCAAGATTAAGTTGTTCCGCCAGTTTCTTTGAGCAGGAATAATATTTAATAATATCAGGAGCACGGTTATTCACCACTGAATAAGCAAGGTCAACTCCGTAAATACCGTAATTAAATGCCTGTTTCAAAGAAGTGTGATAATTATTCACATTGTCAGGACTGTTTAAAAGATCTGCATTTGCAGCAAAACCGGAACTGTTGAATTCTTCCAGCACTTCCAGTGGTGATGGCAGATTAGCGATGGTATAAGAAAACTTATAATTCGCCATTTCATTAATAGGTGTGGTGTCCATTACTGCTACAGTATCTGTTACAGTATCCGTAGCAGAATCTCCGGATTTATTGGAACTGCAGGAAACAAACAGGGAAACAGGAATGGCCAGCGCCAGTAATTTGAATTTCGACATACGAATCAATTTTCAGCAAATGTAAAAAAATCACAATACCCTTTAAAATGCAAACACGTGTTCAAAGGACTTTACAATTTTATTACATCAAAGAGGTAATGCTATGAAAAACGTAGTTCCTTTTCCGGAATCACTATCGAAACGGATTTCACCACCATGTGCATTAATAATATCAAAGCTCAGACTTAAACCTAAACCTGTACCCTGACCTGTTGGCTTGGTAGTATAAAAAGGTTCAAAAACTTTTTGCTTGATAGCATCCGGTATACCTGTTCCGTTATCAGAAATGGTAATCAGCACTTTATTTTCGGATCGCTCTGTTTTCAACCGGAAAGCAGGTTGGTAACCAGGTTCCTTTGCTTTCGTTTTTTCATTGATGGCATACAGCGCATTATTAATGATATTCAATAACACTCTGGAAATATCCTGCGATACGGCCTGAATCACCGGAATTGTATCATCCAGCTCTGTTTTCAGTTCACAGTTAAAATCAGGATTATTGGATCTCATGCCCTGATAAGCCAGACTCACATATTCACGACAAAGCTGGTTGATATCAGTCGGTTGTTTTTCCCCTGAACCGGATCTGCTGTGTTCCAGCATATTCTTCACAATAGAGTCAGCCCGTTTGCCATGATGATTGATCTTCTCCATATTCTTCTCCAGATCATCCAGTATTTCCGAACGTTCTTCTTCTGAAGTTGCTTCCTTGGTTTCCTTAATCAGCTCCCGTGAAAGCTGTGAGAAATTATTTACAAAATTCAAGGGATTCTGAATCTCATGTGCTATTCCTGCAATCAGTTGTCCGAGCGATGCCAGCTTCTCCACCTGCACCAGTTGTTGTTGCGATTTCTTCAGATTTTCCATTGCCTCTTCCAGCAATTCATTCTTCTGCAGTAACTCCTGTGTACGCTGACGAACCTGTTCCTGTAATTGCTCTTCACGTCCTCTGAACTCACGAACCAGCACATCATTCTGATTTCGCAATCTTTTATTTATTACGGCGATGATGTCACGCGTCATTTCCGGAAACTGTTTCAGCACTTCATAAAAATCGTTGCGGTTGATACTTCCGAGAACAGATGCTTCCAGTGTAGAAACCGACATGGAACGTGGCTCACTATCGAGCAGTGATAATTCTCCGAAAAACTCTCCCTTCTTTAATTCCGCAACCTGGTGTTCACCATCATGCACCTTGCATCGTCCGGAGAGAATAACATACATGGCATTTCCTTCATCACCTTTTGTAATAATGATGTCGTTATCATTATAATTAACAATAGAAGTGGTATCAGCGAGATGCTGCAATACGGATGTATCAGCTTTACTGAAAAGGGAAACATTGCTCAGGTAGGCAATGAGGTCTTCGCGACGGATTTGTTCACTCATAGATTTAGTTCGGAGTGGGTAGTTCGGAGTTCGGAGTATAATGCAGAATTATGAATGTTGGAGGTGGTAAATATACCGTTGATTTTGATGATTGCTGATTTCGCTGATTAAAAATATGTTTTTGTAAAAGACAAATCTTTTATCTTTAGTCTCTCAAACACACAACACTATGAAACGACTTATCTTATTTATCAGCATTTACTTCTGCACTGTTGCAACTTGCTTCAGCCAGACAACCGTCGGTCTGGGTATTCATTTCGACAATTATATAAATAGTTCGAACAATGATTTTACGAATTACTTTAATGGTATTAATACAGGAATGACCCAACTGCAGACAAATGGAATTACCGGAGGCTGCCTTGCTACACCTGACAGTAATAACTGGGGAAATGACAATGCGCATTTCTGTATGAATTATAAAGCTTTTGTAAGCAGCGTTTTCATCTTTAATACCAACTTCTGTTTCAAATATGATTCGTCTATTGTTAATCCAAATAGTTTTGACAGAATTGCTTCCATCTGGATGACGCCTTCTGCCGATTTCAATCATTATCTTATTTCCTGCATTACACATGATAAAAAATTACAGATATTGAGTTATTCCTCTGCGATAAATAGCAATGCTATGCCATTACTCCATAACCATTGGTATAAGTTTTCTTCCGCAGTAATTTTCACAGGTGGTGGGATTGGCGGTAATGATATCCAGGATATTATTACTGTTGATGATCTTGGTGTAACAGGAACATCAACGCCAACATTAGTAATGCTGCTTAATCATACAATCAACGACAATATTCTTACTGCAGATACTGCTATTGATGCAAGTATTACGGCAACAAGATATGGTGGCGCATTGTATGTTGATGATTTTACTTATTATGGAAATAAAGGAAGTGATAATTGTCCCCTTACCGGAATATATGCAACAGACCTTCAGCAGCAGTTTATTATTAAACAGGAAGGAAATCTGATTCATCTTAAAAATAATTCTGCAAAAAATATTCTGGCAACGATCTACGACATTACCGGAAAACTTTTAAGCAGTGAATATATAAAACCAGGAGATTCAGAAATTAACATGGAACACTTCAACTCAGGACTTTATATATTGAAGTGT
>JBDTVD010000392.1:0-3445 GCA_040007375.1 Bacteroidota bacterium
GAAATGGTGTTTAAGAAATTCTGCAGACTGTCAATGTAATTTTGCCCATAACCCTGGTAAGCTGGAAGATAACCTGGCATGTTCATCACTTTTGGCCTTATAAACTGATTGTAATAAAGCAGATAATCTGTATTCCATACTTCATCTTTTTTTGCAGCACGTTGTAACAGTAATGCAGTAAAGTATGCATCGTATGATTTACCTGCATCTTCATGTGTCTCATAAAAACGGATAAAGAATTTATCTTTTTTACGGTATTCAATTTTGTTCTGGTAAAAACGAATGTCTTTTAAACTATACCTGTTATCTCCCTGGTAAACGGTGGTGCCATATCCTAAACTGCTGCTATATATAATTTCATTTTCCGGCCGAACTCTGTAATGAACTGCACCTGACAATTTGATGTTTTGTGTATTGTAATCAACAAGATCTTTTTCAGCATAACCCTTCCTGTAATAAATACCCAGTCCGGGAGCTCCTGCAGGTCGTGCCGTTGCATCATTAATACCATTATATTCATCACCATATATATTAACAGCATCATATCTTCCCGGATTATTTATATCACTTTTTGATTGTGGTGTTGCAGCGGGATTATTTGCTTCCCAGTCTTTTGCTTTCATAAAAAAAGCATTGAACTTAAATCCAAGTTTATCAACTCCATCTTTATTTTTAAAAACAACAGCATATCTCATTGATGTTTCAATAAGATCACGTGTTCCTGTTTTTGCAGAGATTTCAAATCCAGGTTTTATAAAAGGACTTCTTGTCTGCATGCTGATCACACCGTTAAATGCATTCGGTCCGTAAAATGCGGAACTCGCTCCTGCCACCAGTTCTACTTTCAAAACATCCATTTCTGAACAACCCAGGAAATTACCCAGTGAAAAATTTAATCCCGGCGACTGATTATCCACACCATCAATAATCTGTAATGACCGAACCGGCGAAGTACTGTTAAATCCTCTTGTATTAATTACTTTAAATCCAATGCTGGCAGAAGTAAGATCAACTCCTTTCAGCTGACCAAGTCCTTCATAAAAATTTGCAGCAGGAGTTTCTTTTATTGCGATAATGTCCATCGCTTCCACAGTAAGAGGTGCTTCCCTTTGTTTTTCTGAAAGACGCTGATCCGTAATGCTGATTTCTTTAAGGTTCGTCCTCACAGTTACCATCTGGAAAATTACATTCTTACCTTCAGTATTCACCACCTGCTCCTGGTTCACATAACCAACATAGGTGCAAACAAGAGTAACAGGTAATGGTCTGTTCAGGTTAAGTGTAAAATTGCCGTTAATATCTGCCGATGCACCAATGGTAGTGCCTTTAATTAGCACCGTTGCACCGATTAATGGTTCTCCATTGATTTTATCTTTAATGCTTCCATTGATAACCTGGCAATAAATCTTCATCGAAAAAAGGAAGCATACGATTAACAGTATTATTTTTCTCATATTGGCTGAACTTCAAAAATAGTTTTTTTAAACAAACGTTATGTCATTGGATCACTTGAATATTTTTGTGGAATGAGATATATAATCAGTTTACTTGGTATTTTACTTACCACTGGTAGTTTTTCGCAGAATTACCAGGTGTTTAAAGGCGATACTATTAACAGGAAGGATGCTAAAGGATTAAAGCAGGGTGTATGGCGCAAGTATTACCGTAATGATACGCTCTGCAGTGAATCTCAGTTTCTGAACGATAAAGTAGTGGGTAATTCCAGAACATGGTATGAAAGCGGTAAGCTGAAAGTGGTTGTGAAGTTTAATAAAAGCAGCAGAGGTGAAGCAATCAGTTATTTTGAAAGTGGGAAGGTGATGGCGCGGGGAATTTATATAGGACAGAAGAAAGACAGCACCTGGATTTATTACCATGAAAGCGTGGATACTATAAGTGCAATTGAAAAATACAGCAATGGCATTCCTGATGGTGACTGGAAAGTGTTTTATGAAAATGGTAAAACAGCACATGAGTTATCATATAAAAAAGGAAAAAAAGAAGGTGTGGTTAAAGAGTATAATGATGATGGACGTCTGATTTTTGAAATTACTTATGTTAATGGTGTGGAAAGTGGTTTGTCTATTTTATATTTTACCAGCGGCAAATTACGCGAGAAAGGAATATATAAAAAGGGAGAACGTGATGGCAAATGGATCAATTATAATGAAGATGGTACAGTTGCTGAAGAAAAAATATTTGTGAATGGAGTAGAGCAGAAGAAATAAGTGATTAAGTAATTAGGGGATTAAGTGATTAAGTGATGAGGTAATGATGGGAGTGACTAAATGACTAAGTGATTAAGTGAAAGATTGGCCAATAGCCAAATAGTGAATTGCCAACGTAAAAAAGAGTGATTCGTAAAGCCACATTAAATATTGATACTTGCTTCTTAAACTACGAACTCACAACTCATAGCTCGCAACTACTACTCCGGACTAATTTTTAATGTATATTAGTCGATCTGATAGTTAGGATGAATCAAAAGTATGCATCAAAAAAAACAACTTCATATCTGCATATATATATTCCTCAGTTTATTTTTCATTCTCCACTATAAGATCAGTTTTGCACAGGAAGCAGGATATTTCAATTACACAATAAAGGAAGGTCTTCCCAGCCAGGTAGTTTATTGTATTCATCAGGATAGTGAGGGTTATTTATGGTTTGGAACGGATGCCGGTCTTTGCCGTTTTGATGGGCGAACATTCGAAAATTATTCGATGGATGAAGGGTTATCAGATAATGAGATTTTACGAATCTTTGAAGACAGTCGTCACCGATTATGGTTTTTTACATTAAATGGTAATATTAATTACTTCTATAAGGGAAAAATATATAATCCGGAGAACAGTAAAATTCTGCTTGATGCACGAAACACCAGTTCGTATCTGAGTTTTCTGGAAGATGCTGATCATAATCTGTGGTTTGGAACTTTCTCCGGGCAAATGCTGGAGATCACAACCGGCAACCAGGTGATAAAATTTGATCTCGCCAAAAAATTTAAGGATCCGGTTTACGGCAGAATTTTTATTGCACTGAATGAGCAAAATCAAGTGTGCCTGACTTTTGGAAATGATATACTGGAACTGCATACAGGAAAAACTCTGATCAAAAATTTGCATCAGGAAATTAATATTTATGCTTCTCAGAATCCAGGAGTGATAATTTATATTGGTGAACAGAGTTTGATGATGTTGCGCAATGGTAAAACAAAAGCACTGCTCCCTGTAGATAAAATACCTGCTGATCTTATGCGTATATATATTGATTCAAAAGATAATGTTTCATTACTGAGAAAAAATAATGTGCTGATAGAATACAGGAAATCCGGTAATGATTTTCTTGCTGACTCCATTAAACTTAAGTCACAGGTTTCTCAAGTCTGGCGGGATCGGGATGGTAATACCTGGTACAGTACTCTTGGCAGTGGTATATATATGCG
>JBDTVD010000393.1:0-3444 GCA_040007375.1 Bacteroidota bacterium
TTTTGGCTTTTGCAGTTCCCGTTTCTTTTAACTCTTCTGCAGTTTCTTCCGGAAGAATGTTTAGTAACAATTCATCACTCCGTTGTTTGGCAGCAGTAATTTTTTTCTTCTGCATTAATACAACACCGAGGAATAATAACACCATCGCTAATCCACCAAACGTTACATTCTTAATTACTTTCTGGCGTTGCAGATCCAGTTCTTTTAATTCCTGGTCCTTGGTAAGGAGATCAATCTGTCCCTGTTTCTTTTCAATTTCAAAGTTGAATAATATACCAGATAACTTTTTATCAGTGTCAATATTATATAAAGTGTCCTTTACACCTACAAGCATTGACTGATACCTGAATGCACTTCCAAAATCTGATTGTTTTGAATAGCACACAGTCAAACCTTCATACACTTCTTTCAGCTCCTTATATGCTTCCAGAGTTCTTGCAATGGATTCTGTTTTTCTGTAAGTAGTAATAGCAAGTTTATAATCACCTTTCTTCTGATACGTTGCAGCGAGTCCTAATAACGATTGCGTCATATCCAGCTTTGCATCCAGTTTTTCAGAAATAGTATAAGCTTCATTATGATACTTTATCGCTCTGTCGTAATCAGCACGTTTGCGATAAACTTTTCCCATGTTATTTAAAGTGTAAGGAATGTTTTCAGAGCCTTCCAGTGCTTTTAAAGACTTTTCGAAATAATACAGTGCCAGAGAATCCTGGTTCTGCACCATATATATTTCACCAATGTTGGTAGTAGAAGTACCAATAGCATCCAGGTCACCCAAAGCTTCAGCAATCGGAATAGCACGCAGATAATATTTTAATGCTTTATCGTGTGTTGCAGGCTTATCAAAATAAACTGCACCAATGTTTATACAGGCTGTTGCTATGCGAAGTGAATCGTTCAGGTCTTCGGAAATTTTCAATGATTTTAAATAATACTCCAGTGCTGTTGCAGGATCACTCTGATTAAAATATATAGCACCGAGATTACTTAAAATATTTGCTACACCTTTTTTGTCACCAATAGAATCAAACATCGCTAAGGAATGCTGCCAGGTGTTTATTGCATCTACATATTTTCCCTGCATGTAATAAACAATACCCACATTTTTCAAAGCCATAGCAGAGCCTTTTTTGAAACCGAGTTTCTCTGAAAGTGTATTTGCTTCAGTACTCAGCCTGATAGCTTCATCAGGTGCTGAATTGAATTTGTTTTTACTGAGCGCAATAAGCAGGTTCACCTTTACAGTGTCGGGCTTTGCTGTGGAAATTAATTTTGCAAGACTGTCAGCTACCGGATCCTGTGCAAATAAAACTGTTGTCAGAAACATCCCCATTGAAAGGAGGAAGAGCCGGATTTTAACAGTTGTAGTGAGAAACATTTTGTGGAAGACGCTGACAGAGGGCTAAACTATAAAAAAAAGTATCTAGTAGCTAGTATCTAGTATTTAGTACCTAACAACAAGACTTAGCTTAAATAATGAATAACCCTTCAAGCTTGCATTTCATATGAAAATTGTACTTAAAGCAGTTGCAAACTGAATAAAATATAAAAGCGTAGTTATAAACTACGCTTAGATTAATTAGAGTATCAAGACACAAGTATCAAGACTTGATTTTTCCTTGCAGAATATTTATATTTTCCATTGGCTAATTGGCTAATTAATCTATTGGCTAATTAATCTATTGCTTTATCACCTGGAAAACCTGCCATGTATTGTTTAATACTAATCGTACAAGATAAACTCCGGATGGCAGCTGTTCCATGCTCAGATCAACTGTATTGCCGTCGGAAGTGATCTGCGGAACAGAACTCTTTCCTAACATATCCATAACAGTTACTTCCATTCCTGTAACATCATCAGTATTTACTTTAATGTGCAACAGATCACTAACAGGATTTGGATAAACAGTGAACAGGGCAGGATCAGAATTTTCTGTAAGCATTGAATTTCTTGCTGCTGTCTGGCATCTTACTGATAAAGAGTTTGCACTTGCAGAAGAAGTTAACTTAGTAATGTTTTCGTAAGTCTTCACTGTCCAGGTAAGTAATGCTCCGTTAAAATATATATTGGCATTTCCGGTTCCAGGTAAGAATAGTTCAGGTTGATTCAGACTGAAACCACCAAATGAACTCAGGCTGTTATCAATTCCTTTCGGAACAAACACTGCAGTACTATTCGGATTGGTATAACCGAAATGTGCGAGGTAAGTAAAGCCTGTTCCATTTACACCAATTGAATCAATACAATTGAGGTATACTGTTACTTTTTGTGTTCCCGGACCTTTTGGATTTACATATAATATTCCGGGTTGATAAGTGATAGTATAATTTACAGGAACAGGTAATACAAGCGCTGAAGGAGTAATACTATATACACCGGCAACAGCAGGATTTCCACTTACAGTAAATAATGGTCCTGAAATAATTGTTGACTGATCACCATTTTTAAATCCTGTATAAGTTACTGTGTAAGGAGGGAGTGGATCCGTTACAAATGTTACTTTGTTATTAGCTTTAACTGTTAATGGGGCTTGTGTTATTGTTAAAGTTCCATTTACTAATTGTAATATATAGTTGGAAGCAGATCCACCTGTCAGTTCAATTGCATATCCGCCAACCGGTGAAGTTATTGTTGCAGTTGTTGATATAGTTGGAGGAGTAATACTGTTTACATCATCTGCATACTGGAATCCGCTATATATAATTGTTAATGGTGGATTTGCAGAACCATATTGGCGGGATTTGTTATCTGCAGTGATAGTAAGTGTTGCAGGAGTGATAGTCAGTTTTCCAACTCCATAAGTAATGTCAAAATTGTTGGAGATTAATGCACCAGGTACAACATCATGAACACCAACTGTAGTTCCTGTAACAACGGTTATTGATTTAAAATCTGCCAGTGTATCTCCGGGAGGTGCATTAACATCATCTTCATCAATAATGATAACAAGTTCATCTTCTGAATTAGTAACTGTACTGCTGTTTATAATTCCAGGACCATTTACCAATGCACGTCCGTTTACAATTGCAGACCCATTTACAACTCCGGGACCGTTCACTAAAGCTCTTGCATTTACTAAAGGACCTGCACTTGCAAGAGTTGTATTATTTGGATCAGCGATGTAGTTGAATACAGATTGTGTTGCTACATCAACTATGTAAGTAGTATTTACAATTGCAGGACCGTTAACCAAAGCACGTGCATTCAGTAGTGCTCTTTCACTCACCATAAATCCCAGATTTTGTAAATCAGCTGTTGTTACTGGAACACCATTTACCAAAACACTTTTATCAATAAGTGCAATTGCTGAAGCAAGATTTAACTGATGTTCTGCTTCAATAGAAGAAAGTAACACGGACTGATCAGCAAGATCAACATTTGAATCATCATATTCATAAGTGAAAGAGAAATTCCCGATTTTATCACCGTAAATAAGAGTT
>JBDTVD010000394.1:0-3429 GCA_040007375.1 Bacteroidota bacterium
CGAATTCATATATACCTCTTTATATACAGAAATATTTCCCAGGTTTTCCTCATCCACAATTACATCACCATGAGTTACAGTTCCCAGGTTGGTGAAATCTACATCACTGTCAGCAAGTAACTCTACAAAAGCATCCAGCTGCTCTTCGTTTACGGAGACCACTACTCTACTCTGTGCTTCACCAAATAGAAATGCATCCTTACGGTAGTCAACATCACATTCAATAGAAAACCCACGGTTATTATATAAAGCACTTTCCATTAAAGTAACAATCAATCCACCATCAGAAACATCGTGAGCACTCTGAATTAAATTCTCACGTATTAACTGCGTAACAACATTCTGAACTGCTTTCTCTTCATCCAGATTAAAATGTGGTGCAGAAGAGTTTTTTACTTTATGATAACTATATAAATATTCAGAAGAAGCAATATCATCCTGCGAACTTCCGATAAGGAAAATATGATCACCGGTATTTTTAAAATCCAATGTCATTATCTTTTTCTTATCATGTACAATTCCCATCATACCAATAGCAGGTGTAGGAAACACAGGAACTTCTCCCTGCTCTGTTTTTGATTGATTGTAAAAACTTACATTTCCACCTGTAACAGGAGTCATAAATGCTTCACAGGATTTTTTCATTCCTTTAATAGCATGTACAAACTGCCAGTATACTTCCGGATTATAAGGATTACCAAAGTTTAAACAATTAGTTACTGCACTTGGCTCCCCACCTGAACAAACAATATTTCGTGCAGCTTCCGCAACTGCAATGGCACAACCCTGTTCCGCATCACCAAATACATAACGCGAGTTACAATCAATTGTTAATGCAAGTGCTTTATCTGTTCCTCTCACATCAACCAAAGCAGCATCACTGTTACGGTTGGTTGTCATATTAATTGTTCCAACCATGCTGTCGTACTGATTGGTAACCCATCTGCGCGAACAGATATTCTGATGTCCCATCAAATGCATCAGCACCGGTTTAATATCAGCAGGAACTTTTACCGAATTAATATCAAATGCTTTATTCAGCTTTATATATTCCGGTTCTTTATATTCTCTTTCATAAATT
This sequence comes from Bacteroidota bacterium, assembly GCA_040007375.1. Lineage (GTDB taxonomy): Bacteria > Bacteroidota > Bacteroidia > AKYH767-A > OLB10 > JANOXC01. The sequence continues at coordinate 1,082 of JBDTVD010000394.1, forward strand.
GGTGCACCACCACCTAACACTAAACTATCAGCCGGAACACGTGCAAGCAATTCATCATGCATATAAAAATTCAGATCATCACCTTCAATCACTTCACCAATCTGTGTGCAGTTCAAATCCCATTTAGCAAACACCGCATTCACACTTGCTTCGTAACCTTTCTTCACAACAACCAACATACGCTCCTGTGATTCACTTAATAAAATCTCCCAGCCTTTCATATTCTTCTGGCGCGTAGGAGCTTTATCCAGCCATATATTCATTCCATGTTTTCCTTTCGCACTCATTTCAGATGTGGAACAGATAATACCTGCAGCACCCATATCCTGCATGCCAATTACAGCTCCTGTTTTAATTACTTCAAGAGTTGCTTCCAGTAATAATTTCTCCATAAAAGGATCACCAACCTGCACACTTGGAAGATCTTCATGCGAGTCATCATGCAGATCACCCGAAGCAAACGTAGCACCATGTATTCCATCTTTACCCGTAGAAGAACCAACAATAAAAACAGGATTTCCTGCACCATAAGAAATTGCAGAAACAGTTTTACCTTCTTCCACCAAACCAACTGACATTGCATTTACCAGAATGTTCACGTTAAATGAATCATCAAAAAATACTTCGCCACCAACTGTTGGAACACCAAATGCATTTCCATAATCACCAATGCCTTTCACCACTCCTTTCATCAGCCATCTTGTTTTCTCATTTTCAATGTTACCAAAACGCAGAGAGTTTAATTGTGCAACAGGACGAGCACCCATAGTAAATATATCACGGTTAATACCGCCAACACCCGTAGCCGCACCCTGGTAAGGTTCAATTGCTGATGGATGATTATGAGATTCAATTTTAAATGCACAAGCCATTCCGCCACCAATAGAAACCAGTCCTGCATTTTCTTCTCCCGCTTTTGCCAGCAGATGAGGACCCTCTTTAGGCAATGTCTTCAGCCACTTTATAGAGTTTTTATACGAGCAATGCTCACTCCACATCACGGAGTAAATACTGAGTTCTGTGAAATTCGGAGTGCGTCCGAGGATCGTTTTAATATGATCGAATTCCTCTTTTAACAATCCCAGCTTTGCTGCTGTTTCATAATTTACCAACTGGTCTTCTGCTGTAAGCGTCATGTTTTTAATATTATAAAAGTCTGATTTTTACTTTTCTATTTGCCGCAAAAATAACCATTACTACAAGGGGAAAAAGCCCTGTTGAAAGAAAGATATACCTTTGAAGCCAACAGATTAAATATGCTTACAGAAATTGCACTATCAACCGGTTACGCCAGTTTCTTTCTGTGGCTGATCGGTCGCAGTTCTTTTTTTCGCGATTCGGTTATCAGCAACCGCAACTTCCAATGGTTATTTATCATTAAACTGATAGCAGGATTCGGGCTTTACCTGGTTTATACAAAGTATTATACGGAAAGGAAATATGCTGATATTTTCAGGTATTATGATGACAGTAAATTTATTTATGATTCTTTATTCAGTCATCCTTATGATTTTTTCAGGATGATGACAGGTTATCATTCCACTGATGCTGATTTGTGGCAGTATTACAATGGAATGAATAACTGGTTTAACAGTGAGCTGATTTTTAATGATACCAGAACGATGATCAGGCTTACTTGCTTATTCCGTTTTATCGCTGCAGGAACTTATTATCCGTTAAGTATCTTTTTCTGTTTTTTAGCATTCATTGGATTAACGGCATTTTATAAAACTGCTGTTGCTGAATTTAAAAGAAATCATGTGTTGATTGCTGCCGGATTGTTTCTTACTCCCTCCATTTTATTATGGACATCAGGAGTTATTAAAGAAGCATTTCTTGTTTTTGCATTGGGAACTATGATTTACATGTTAAGAAAAATTGCAGTTAAAGAAGGAAGACCATTAGTGAATGGAATTGCAACAGTGTTATGTATGTTTTTTTTGCTCAATATAAAATCATACATGCTGTTTGCCATGGTTCCGGGAATGTTAACGTGGTATATGATGAAATCGAGAGTGAAGTCGGAAGATGATGAAATTACTTTCGGTAATAAAAATACTTATCGTAAACTGGGAACTGTTATTGCTCCTTTTATGATTGTATATATAATCTACTTTGCAATGCTTTACCAGTTTTCTCCTTTGTTTACTCATCATAGTGTTCCGGAGTTGATGGTGAATAAACAGATTGAGTTTTTCACTCTTGCCAAAACAGAAAATGCAGGAAGTCTGGTTGCTATTCCTGTGCTTCAGCCCAATGGTTATTCTCTTGCAGTTAATGCTCCACGTGCTGTATTGTTTACGCTTACACGTCCTGTTATTGGTGAAACAAAAAATCCAATGATGTTG
>JBDTVD010000395.1:0-3401 GCA_040007375.1 Bacteroidota bacterium
ATGTATGCACAGAATCTGCTGAGTTCCGTTTCTGATCGTGATGTGGTAAATATCTTCTACGGATTTTTATCAGGGCCGGAGGATCTCCCTGACAAATTTAAAGGTAAGGATGTAAATTCAAGATTACAGAAATCACGTGATGCAATTGGTGGTGTTGAAATTGATATTGCAAAACACTGGAGCCTGAACATGGAAGTGTATTACAAAGATTTTTACCAGCTTTCCAATGTTAACCGTGATAAAATTTACCCTGATAACGGAACATACGAGAATCAGCCTGATTACCTGGTTAAAGATTTTATTATTGAAAGTGGAAAATCAAAAGGTGCTGATGCAGTATTAAAATATGATCACAGAAGATTATATATATGGCTGGTTTACTCACTGGGTTTTGTTACCCGTGAAGATGAAGTAAGAAGTTACACACCGCATTTCGACAGAAGACATAATCTGAATTTTGTGGGTTCATATACATTAGGTAAACGACTCGACTGGGAAGTGAATGTGAGATGGAATTACGGATCAGGATTTCCGTTTACCAAGACAGCAGGCTTCTATGAAAATCTTACATTTAAAGATGGACTCTTTACAGATGTGGGAACTGATAACGGTGAGCTTGGAATTATTTACGGCGACTTGAATGATGGTCGTTTACCGGATTATCATCGTATGGATATAAGCCTGAAGAAAACCTTCCTCATAGGTAAAAATTCCAACCTGGAACTTACAGGCAGTGTGATCAATATATATAACAGGCAGAATATTTTCTACTTCGACCGTGTTCGCTTTAAACGTGTGGATCAATTGCCGATTCTTCCTGCTGTTGGAGCAAGTCTTACTTTTTAGTTGTGAGTTTGGAGTTCGGAGTTCGGAGTAAATTTGAAAATTTGAAGATTTGAAGATTTGAAAATGAAATTATCTCTCTCATAGTAGTCTTTTTGACTACGATGTTATGTAGAACGAATCTTCAGATTCGAAAATTCAGTTTTGATACTTGTGTCTTGATACTAAAATCTAATTGTATTATATAATTTTTCATTGCAGCAGGGGATTGCCACGTCGTCGTTCCTCCTCCTCGCAAAGACGTCATATAAAAAGGTGCAATCAACGAAGACTGCACCTTTTTATATATAGAGATAATTCACCTCGTCACTTAGTCACATAGTCACCTCGTCACTTATCGAATAGAAACCATTTCACGATACTTTGGAAGTGGCCATGCTTCATCATCAACAATCAATTCCAGCTTATCCACATTATAACGGATCACTTCAAAATATGCTTTCACCTTATCACAATAAGCAACTGCACGGCTTCTTGCATTTTCAATAGTGTTGGCTTTTTTACGTGCTTCCACCATTTCATCAGTATTTGTTTTAATGATATTGATATGATTAGAAATTTCTTTTATCAATTCGATCTGCATACCGTAACTTTCTTTTGGTAGTCCGATGCCTTTCATACCTTCCACATTATTCACCAGCAGATTCTGATATTTAATTGCAGCCGGAATAATATGATTGGTTGCAACATTTGCCATCACTCTTGATTCAATCTGAATTTTTTTGATGTACGTCTCCAGCATAATTTCATGACGTGCTTCCAATTCACGATGACTGAAGATATTATTACGTTCAAATAACTGTATAGATTTTTTTGAAAGGAATGCATCCAGTGCAGGTGGTGTTGTAGTGATATTATTCAGCCCGCGTTTTTTTGCTTCCTTCTTCCACTCTTCACTATAACCATTACCTTCAAAACGAATTGCTTTCGACTCCACTATATATTTACGAAGCACTTTAAGAATTGCTTCATCCTTTTTCATTCCCTTCTTTGCAATGGATTCTACTTCATTGTAAAAATCATTCAGCTGATCAGCAACGATAGTATTTAAAACTGTCATTGGATGAGCACAGTTTGCTGATGATCCCACTGCACGGAATTCAAATTTATTTCCGGTGAATGCAAATGGTGATGTCCGGTTACGATCCGTATTATCTAATAATATCTCCGGAATTTTTCCAATGTTTAATTTCAATGCAGTCTTTTCTTCCGGTGTCATTAATTTATCCTTCACCGATTTTTCAATTTCATCCAACACTGCAGAAAGTTGTCCTCCTAAAAAGATAGACATGATTGCAGGTGGTGCTTCATTAGCTCCCAGACGATGATCATTACTTGCAGATGCAATACTTGCACGCATTAAATCAGCATGTTCGAAAACAGCTTTAATTGTATTCACAAAAAAAGTAAGGAACCATAAATTATTTTTCGGAGAGTTTCCCGGTGATAATAAATTCTTACCTGTGTTGGTGCTGATGCTCCAGTTATTATGTTTTCCTGAACCATTAATTCCTGCATACGGTTTTTCATGCAGCAATACTTTAAAGTGATGACGCTTTGCTACTTTATCCATCACATCCATTAACAACTGATTGTGATCAACTGCAAGATTAATATCTTCAAACACCGGAGCACATTCAAACTGTGATGGAGCAACTTCATTATGTCGTGTTTTTAATGGAATACCTAACTTGAATGATTCCATTTCAAAGTCCACCATAAATGCATGCACACGTGCAGGAATAGAACCGAAATAATGATCTTCCAACTGCTGACCTTTTGCTGCTGTTGCACCGAATAAAGTTCTTCCTGTCATTTCCAGATCAGGACGTGCATTATATAAATCTGTATCAACCAAAAAATATTCCTGTTCAATTCCTAATGTAGAAAAAACATTCGTTACATTTTTATCGAAATACTGACAAACAGGAACAGCAGCCTGGTTCAATGCATGCAGTGCTTTTAATAATGGTGCTTTATAATCAAGTGTTTCACCTGTATAAGAAACAAATATTGTTGGTATGCATAATGTTTTTCCCCATGGACTATCCATGATGAATGCAGGTGATGATGGATCCCAAGCAGTGTAACCACGTGCTTCAAAAGTATTACGAATACCACCGTTTGGAAAACTGGAAGCATCAGGCTCCTGCTGAACCAACGCACTGCTTGAAAAAGTTTCCAATGCTTTGCGATCATCCCCTAATTCAAAAAATGAATCATGTTTTTCTGCAGTAGATCCTGTTAACGGTTGAAACCAATGTGTGTAGTGTGTTGCACCCATTCCTATTGCCCAGGTTTTCATAGCAGCAGCAACCAGCTCAGCAACCTTACGATCCATTTTCTGACCTGTATCAATTCCCTCCATTACCTGTTTGTAAATTTCCCTGGAAAGAAAACGCTGCATTTTTTCTTTCTCAAAAACATTTATTCCGAAATAATCAGAGATTTTAGCTGATGGAGGGACAGTATTTACCGGAACCCTGTTGATGCTGGCTTCAATAGCCTTGAAACGTAGTGTGCTCATATTTTTTAATTAGACATTCTTACTTATTTAT
>JBDTVD010000396.1:0-3401 GCA_040007375.1 Bacteroidota bacterium
TTGTAAATTTTTTATGCGGACCGGTTTTGCTGAATATTTCTACTGCAGGAGTTGTCACTGTTGATCTGGATATTACATCATGGAAGGATGCTGATGCCATGACGGGAAAAATGATTTCTGTTTTGAAGCCGTGAGTTGTGAGATGTGAAATGTTAGATGTGAGATGTGAAATGTGAGATGTGAGTTTGGAGTTTGGAGTTCGGAGTTCGGAGTTCGGAGTTCGGAGTTAAAATAAATTAGCTTTTAAATTTAGAATTTAGAATTGGAATTTCTAATTTCTAATTTCCAATTTCCAATTTCCAATTTATAATTTATAATTTATAATTTTGAATTTCTAATTTCTAATTTCTCCCCTCTTTATTCATACGTGTGCAGATATCATTCAGTAATTCCAACTGTTGTGATTGTATTTTGAAAAGTGTGGTGATTTCTTTTTCGAGGAGGAGATCAATTTTTTGGTGAAGGCTTCTGATTTCAATTTCTGATTTCAGATTGATCATGTAATCATTTTCTGCGCGCTTCCTGTCTTTTTCTTCCAGTCTGTTCTGGCTCATCATTATTATTGGTGCCTGTAATGCAGCAATGCACGATAGAATGAGATTCATAAGGATGAAAGGATAAGGATCGAAAGCTGCAGATGTTCCTGCTGTGCTGTTATATATTATCCAGATGATCAGCATAATAAAAAAAGAGATGATAAATCCCCAGCTTCCACCAAAACGTGCAACACGATCGGATAATTTCTGGCCACGAGTCAGAATTTCAATATCATCTTTCTGTAAATTGGTGACAAGCAATTCTTCTTCTTTTAAAGAAGCCTTTATGATTCGATGCAGTTTTTTCAGATACTCGGATTCTGTTTCAAGTTCCTTATTAATTTTATCTGCTTTCATTATATATAGTATTTGAGGTTAAAGGTCAACTAAAGTAAGTTGTCTCTTGTCTTATTCTTCCAGCTTCATCACTTCCATTAACGGATGAACAAAGTACTTGTGATTTTTCTCATCAAAACATTCAAAATTTTTCCGCAACTGAGGACCTTTTTTGAATTGTTTACCGTTAATGGTTTTAAAACTCGCACCTTCTTCCAGTTCTTCCAAATGATACCAACCTTCTTTCTTTACATTATAACTGTTCAATGCTTTCAGCAAATGCAGATCAGAACAACTGGATGCAGCAGGATTTCGAAGGTAATTTATCAATGCATGTTTAATGACTTCCGGAAAAACATTTTTATATAATAAAGGAATCAGCAGATTTTTAAATTCTCTTTTCCATTCTTCTCCATGTGGTGCATGCCGGTGTCCGAATTTATTAAAGCTGAGCAGATGTGCAACCTCATGTGTAAACGTTATAAGGAATGCGTATTTATTAAGATCGTGATTGATGGTGATCTTGTGATTTTGGCCAGGCATGGGAGGATGATAATCACCATACTTACTCTGCCTGCTTTTTTTTATGCGAACGATAATACGATGTGTACGGATCCAGTCGATGCAATCATCAACCACATCCTCAGGAATATATTTCAGTAAAGAATCACGAAGATGTTCGGAACTGACTGACATGAGAGCAAATTACTTTAATAGTTGAAAAGCAATGAGGCTGGAGAAATAGGCCAGAGCAGACATATATATAAACTGAATGGTGGGCCATTTCCATCCGCCGGTTTCGCGTTTTACAACTGCAAGTGTACTCATACACTGCATGGCAAAAGCATAAAATAACATCAGCGACCATCCAACAGCAACCGTGTAACGTGGTAAACCGGTATCCGGATTAATTTCTGACATCATTTTATCACGCACCGTTTGTGCACCTTCAGTATTATTGCCAACACTATATATAGTGCTCATCGTACCTACAAACACTTCACGTGCAGCAAATGATGTTACCAGTGCAATTCCTATTTTCCAGTCGAAACCAAGAGGCTTAATTGCAGGTTCCATCAAATGACCAAGACGACCTGCATAAGATGATTCCAGCTTCTGAGCTTCCAGATGATAAATAGTTTCTTTAGTTCCTGCCTGTTGCGATAAATTTTCAATCTGCTGTTCGAGAGAATTATATTTTTCTCCCGGACCTCTTGAAGAAAGAAACCAGAGTATAATAGAAATAGCAATGATTACTTTACCGGCATCAAACAAAAATATTTTAACTTTTTCAACTATAGCATATATAATATTTTTCCATCGTGGCATCCTGTAAACAGGCATCTCCATAATAAAATAAGCACGTTCTCTTGCTTTTACAAACCACCTCATAAGTAATGCACTTCCAATCGCTGCAAAAAATCCAATGAGATATAATGACATCATCACCAAACCCTGCAAGCTGATAACGCCCAACACCATTTTAGAAGGAATGATAAGCGAAGTTATTAATGTATAAACAGGAAGTCGTGCCGAGCAACTCATCAAAGGAGTTACCATTATGGTGATGATACGTTCGCGCCAGCTGTGAATAGTACGTGTTGACATGATTGCTGGAACTGCACATGCAACTCCACTCATAAGAGGAATTACAGAGCGTCCGTTCAACCCGAATTTACGCATGAGTTTATCCATAATGAAACTAACTCTTGCCATGTAACCGGTATCTTCCAGTATTGCAATAAATGTAAACAGTAAAGCAATCTGCGGAACGAAAATTACAATGCCACCAATGCCTGCAAGAATTCCGTTAACCATTAAATCATTTAATTGTCCTGCAGGAAGTACTTTCGACAGCCAGCCACTTGCCATTGCAAATCCGGTATCAATCCAGTCCATCGGTAATTGCGCCAATGTGAAAATGGTTTGAAACATGATAAACAAAATGAGCAGGAAAAATACATATCCCCACACACGATGAATCAGGATTGCATCAATACGTTTACTCCATGATGGTTTAACAACAACCTGTGTATTATATACAGAGAGTTTCAGAATTTCATTAACAACTTTATATCGTTCCAATGTTTCAAACGACTGCAATTTCTGCGTATCGAAATTATTACTGCGGATTGTATTTACTATTTCTTCCTTATCCTTTTCACTTACATGTAAAAACTGTATAGCTTCAATATGATTGGCAACCTGGAAAGCAGCGTAATCACTATATATATTAAATTTCTGGCGGATGAGCTCTGTAATTTTAGGAGCAAGATCTTTTGTTTCAAACAGGTCAAGAACAGGTACAGGAAGTGGATTCACCAGCGCCTGTTTCAACTCTTCAATTCCTTCTCCTTTGCGTGCATTGATAGGCACTACTCTTATTCCTAAACGATGCTGCAGATCTGCAATGTCAATATCAAGACCTTTCTGTTTTACCAGGTCCATCATATTCAAAGCAAGAACTGTTGGAATTTTTAAATCAATTGCCTGCGATGCGAGGAATAAACTTCTTTTCAGATTTGTTCC
>JBDTVD010000397.1:0-3382 GCA_040007375.1 Bacteroidota bacterium
ATTTTGTTTCGTAACCGTGTTCGGCTCTCAAAACATACTGATAAATTTCTCCCAGTCCCGTTGTAACAGGTGCCAGCTCCGGTGAACCAAGTCCTTTTGGAATTTGCTGCTCGGCTAATTTCAATCGTTCCGTTACTTGTTGCCTTGCCCAATATATATCCACATCATCATCAAACACGATAGTTATTAATGATAAACCAAACCGTGAAAAACTTCTGATTTCTTTTAGTCCGGGTATGTTGCTGTTGACTTGTTCAATCGGAAAAGTTATTAGCCGTTCTACATCGGGTGCACCCAACGAAGGTGCAGTTGTGATTACCTGCACCTGGTTGTCGGTGATGTCGGGAACGGCATCAATTGGCAGTTGTGTAAATTGGTAACTGCCGTAACCAATGAGTGCCAAGATGAACAACCCAATGATGAGTTTGTTCTTTATGGAGAACGCAATTATTTTATTGAGCATAATTTTTAATCAGTTTAATAAATGAATGAATACTGTCGATGCATCAGCACCGTCAGTATTTTTTTTTCTGCGTTAGCAGTACATCCTAAATATATTAACTGATTTTTGGTGGTTGCCAAACGCTCTTAAAAAATTCGGAGCCGGGAAAAAACTGTTTGGTTACAATTTTTACTTGTGATGAAAGTGGAAATTGAATCTTAAGATTTATACTGTGGAAAAATGGAATATAAGTCAGCGTTGGGTTACAGTCAGAAGTATGCTGATGGTTGAAGGGAAGGTTGTCGTGTTCGTGGTCGTCCCTGTCGTGGTGCAGGTCGGTGCCGGAAGCATGTTCGTTAATAAAATCAATGAATGAAATTTGTCCGTGTTCTTCGTTGTGGTGCTTAAAGTGATGAAGGATTGCAGGAATACCAACCACAAAATGCAATACATCCTTCGGCACAGTCAGCACAATGGCAAGCAAAATAAAGAAGATATGTTTTGTGAATTTCACCAGGCAAATGTAAGGAAAAATGTCTGTAAATGATTACTCAACGAGATTACTTTTTTAGATGGTATGCTGTTTCAATTCTTTTCTGCCAGTAAGGAGAATTCCCAACTAAAATAATCAAGGGTATATATATTCAATCTCCGATTTTCTGTAAAGCCGGAATATCATCCATTTTTTCTAAACGATCTGCCAGTTTCTTTTTGAAATCAATTAAATCCTTTTCTGTTTTTATCAATTCCTTATGCAACTTTTCCTTTTTGCTCCTGGTCTTTTCCAGTTTGCGCAGGGTTTCATAAATTTCTCCTTCTGCTTCCATTATCTGCAGTCTTTTATAGTACGTTAAACTTTCCGTCATGTGTGCCAGTGCAATCATAGCAGTAAGGAATGGATGATTATTCGTAACATTAACGGCTTTGAGTCTTCCATGCTCCAGCTCTACTTTTAATGCATAAGCAAATTCCTCCATGTTAAATTTCTCATGTTTGCTTTTGGGATTTAAATAGGCTTTAATAGCTTCTGCATTATTCATGGTAGAAAGATCCACACCGGTTTCTTTCTTTTTATTCAGATCTTTTAAAATGACGCGACTTATAGCTCTTGCTTCTTCAATGTCAGGATCATTTTTAGCATTGTCAAAATCTCTAACCGACCAATTCCAGTTTTTAGGATGAACGGGCTTTATATATTTTTCGCAAAAGGCAGCAACATCATCTTTCAGACTAATTAATTTACCATCTCTTTTTATATATACATCCTGGTAGGTGCCGGCAGTTGCTTTCATGTGTTTTTCTTTTAAAGTTGTACTCAAATATAATTATTAATTATAATCTACGATGTAACGCTTCAACTAAAAAGTGTTACATTATTTTCAGTTTCAGTAATTAAAGCTACAGAGTATATTAGTACGAAATAAATCTAAATGTTTACTGATGTTGCAGCATTATTCCTTTACAACCTTAATCACTTCATTTGAATTTTTCGTTTTCACATTTAAAAAATAAATACCTGAATTAAATTGTGAAATGTTAATTTGAAAATTTTGCTGATTAACGGTTTTGACCGAGATAAGTTTACCTAAGCTGTTATAAATTTTAAAAGATTCTATTTTGTTTTGAGATGTCACATTCAAAATATCTGCAACAGGATTCGGATAGACAGCGATTGAATTTTTTTCATGCTCTTCAATTGCAGAAATGCCGGGCATATAAAACGACCAGAGTTCATCACCATGTGTTGCATCAGTTGCCCTGAAAACCAGATAATCATTTGGCAACACTCTGAATGAAGTAGGATTGGAACCAATGATACCTGTATATATATCCAGCACCAATGATGTTCCGGCGGCAGTACCATCTGTTTTCCATATTTCTTTATCACCGGTATCTGTAGTGCCGGCAATAAAAAACAAATAGCCGTTGTATTGTATGAATGGCAAAAAACCTGATGATGAAAAGCTACCGGCATTTCCCGGAAGTATATCCTTTACTAAAGTAGTGCCTGCATTTGTTCCATCTGTTTTCCAAAGTTCAGGACCATTGATGCCATCATTTGCAGAAAAAAATAATTCACCATTAAATTCATAGAAGTGAATTGGATTGGATCCATTATTACCTGACCAAATATCTTTCACCAACTGTGTGCCTGCCGTAGTGCCATCGCTCTTCCAAAGTTCATTGTCGGAAATTCCATTCGTATTTGCCACAAAATAAAAGAAACCATTGTTCTCCCAAACTCTATATAAAGTTATATTATCTAATCCTCCATTAACTCCTGCAAGTAAATCCTTAACCATTACGGTGCCCGCTGTTGTTCCATCTGTTTTCCAAAGTTCATTACCATTAGTACAATCAGTAGCTTTAAAAAACAACTCATTATTAAATTCAAAAAAATTATAAACCTCTGCAGAACCTGAACCAGGACAAATGTCTTTTACTAACTGTGTACCTGCTGCTGTGCCATCACTTTTCCAAAGTTCACGTTCAAAGCTGGAAGTACTTTCCGGTACAAAATAAAAAAAGCCATTGTGTTGCCATACTATATATAGTGGAGTGTAATCGAAGCCACCAACATTACCTGCAATAATATTTTTTATGCTTACTGTACCTGCTGTGGTTCCATCTGTTTTCCAAAGTTCCTTTCCATTAACACCATCAGTTGCTGAAAAAAACAACTCATTATTAAATTCAGACCATCCCTGTGCATCTGATGATATGCTGCCTGTACAAATATCTTTTACCAATTGTGTTCCTGCTGTTGTACCATCAGTTTTCCAAAGCTCCCTGTCGTCGTAAGCATTTGTTTCTGCAAGAAAATAAAAGGAGCCATTGCGTTCCCATGCTTTAAATAAATGCGTTGTTTCCATACCATCAGCAATACCGGATCTTATATCTTTTACCATTACAGTGCCTGCAGTTGTGCCATCTGTTTTC
>JBDTVD010000398.1:0-3381 GCA_040007375.1 Bacteroidota bacterium
ACCTGCCCGATTAGAATTCTCCATTGCAGGAACTCTTTCAAAATTCTAAAAACCTTACATCAGGTGCACTTTGTTAATAAAAGTAGTGTTAGCTGAAGTGTAAAAGTTGGTTGAAGTCTTCTTTAAAAATCCTGTTAATCTGTTCATCCATTAAATTATGGTTCAAGTAATTTTTCAATTTACCCCAACCCTAAAAGGAGCAGATTATTCAGGAAATATAAGAAAAGGCACCGTTACAATTATCCGTTAAATCGTGGGTCAAGTAATTTTTCTATTTACCCCAACCCTAAAAGGAGCAGATTATTCAGGAAATATAAGAAAAGGCATCGTTACAATTATCCGTTAAATCGTGCTTCCGGCATTTTATTTAACTTAGCATGATAAAACAACATCAACATGAAAAGAAATATCTGCTTTTATATATTAATGCTTTTTTCGTCGCAACTTTTGATGGCACAAACATCAATGGTTAGTCAACTGTATTTGTTTTCTTATCTCGATAATCTAAATGGAAAACTCATGTTCTTCGCTGCTGATACAGTTAATCCGGGCGACTATGAATTGTATACTTCTGATGGCACAACCGGTGGAACACATCGTGTGAAAGATATTAATCCTGGTCCTGCTGCAGGTGTGCTGGATGGCTCTTTGTGGGCCGCACCATTTCATGGAAACACTCCTGTTATTTTTAATAATAAAATTTATTTTCTTGCCAGTGATGGTATTCATGGGCTGGAAGTTTGGAGCAGTGATGGTACAGATGCCGGAACAACTATGTTGAAAGATATATATCCGGGTGCTGATGGATTTACAACACCCAATCTTCGTTATCCATATTTCTGTGAGTTGAATGGCATTCTTTATTTTGCAGCCAATGATGGCAGTCATGGTTTTGAACTCTGGAAAACAGATGGTACTACTGCAGGAACAGTGATGGTGAAAGATATTGCTGCTGATGCAATTTACGGTTCCATGCCAACTGAGTTAGTTAATTTTAATGGTTCACTTTATTTTTCTGCGCGTGATGATAATGCAGGTGTGGAAGTTTTTAAAAGTGATGGAACTGCAAATGGAACACAGGTTTTAAAAGATGTAATTCCTGGTTTGCAGGGTGCCACTAATGATGGTTACCAGGAAAGTCTTCAAACACATTTTAAAGTGAGTGGTAATTATCTTTATTTTTTAGCAAGAATAGATTCTACACTTCCTGTGATCACCTATCTCTATCGCACAGATGGTACTGCAAACGGAACTATTGCATTGGATAATTCATTGGAGAATGTTTCAGAACTTACCGATTTTAACGGAACACTGTTTTTTTTCAGTAATGATGGTGTTACTTTGAATTCGAATATATATAAAAGTGATGGCACACCTTCAGGAACTGTATATGTGCCTACAAATAATACGATGCGTGCAACATTAAACTATTTTGTGCATAATGGTTCTCTTTACTTTTCCGGAGATCAGAATAATTTTACGCAATTTGGTTTGTTTAAAAGTGATGGAACTGCTGCCGGAACATCACTCATATATTCTCTTACAGGATTATCAAGTATTCCTGAAGTAACCAGTTTTATCGGTGCAGGTAATTCTGTTTTCTGCAGGGCATTAACTGCGGTATCAGCAAATCAAATGGATAACCGCATCCTGCAAAGTAATGGCACTACAAATGGAAGTCATTTATATAGTGGTACATCTCCTTTCCGTGCATCTACTGTTATGAATGGAAATTTTTATTTTTCCGGACATGATACTTCAAATACAAGTGTATGGGGATTATATAAAATTGTTCCTGTTATTGCTTCCACTGATATGATATTGCCGGAAAATGCGGTTACTCTTTTTCCAAATCCAAATTCAGGCAGCTTTACATTACAGATGAATGAACTGGAAAATAAAAAAGTAAAAATTTCATTCTTTAATGTATTCGGACAATCAGTGCTTGAAAATACTTATGAAGATTTCCAGGATATTTTCTCCAGACAAATTAACTTAGAAAATTGTGCACCGGGAATTTATTTGATGACAGCAGAGAGTGAAGGAAAAAAAATTACCAAAAAATTTGTAATAGAAAATCATTGATCCGAATGATAATTTTAAAAGTACACCGTAATGCACTTCATCACCTCATCACTTAGTTACTTAATCACTTCAAAAAATGAAACGCCGACAGTTTATTAAAGGATCAGCAATTGTAGGTTTATCTACATTAACTCCTTCACTGTTGAAAGCTTCTTCCGGAATGCTGGAAACATCATCGGCAAGAAGAGTGTATCGTGTTCTTACTGCTGATAAAACAATGGTTGGAACATTACCTGTATTGCGGGCTTTTGCGGGTGACAATAATGATTATGTTTCACCTTATGTTTTCTTTGATGAGTTTGGTCCCGTGAAAGTGAATGTGAATGATAAACCCTTGCGTGTTGATGCACATCCTCATGCAGGAATTATTCCGACAACCTATTTTCTAGCAGGAAGTGGTCATCATAAAGATAGTTTGAATTACGATTTTCAGATTGGTAAAGGTGATTTTATGATGTTCACTTCAGGACGTGGAGCCATTCACATGGAAGAAACCGGTAAGAAGTTATATGAACAGGGTGGATTGTATCATGGCTTCCAGATATGGTTGAACATGCCTGCGAAATATAAATATGTTGCTCCTTCTACTGATGTTCATCGCATAGATAAAATGGGAGATATCAATACGAAGGATTATTCTGCAAAAATTATTTTAGGTGAGTTGTTTGGCGTAAGTTCAAAAGTGGAAACCTTATTTCCTGTTTTTTATTTTCATCTGAATTTAAAAGCAGGATGCAAACTGAATATTCCTGTTGATGCAACACATAATGCTTTTATATATATCATCAAAGGAAAGATTGAAACCGAAGGAAGAACGGAAATCAATACCAACCAGGTTGCATTGTTTGAACATGGTAAGGAGCAAATAAGTATTTATAGTGAAGCAGATTCCGAATTGTTATTACTGGGAGGTCGTCCGCACAACGAAGCTGTGTATGCTTATGGTCCTTTTGTAATGAATACAGAAGAAGAAATTAAAAAGTGTTATGCTGATTACCGCGCGGGAAAGATGGGAAATCCGGATGCAGTGAATAAGTGATTTATGATTTTAGATTTACGAAATACGATTATAAAATCAAGCCTTTGTGCGAAGTTGCAGATGTCTTCAGGCTTATGATGCAAGATCATTAATCAACTAATCACACCATCAGCAATCCTGATTCAGACAAAATATTTATATTGGTCTCCGGAATTTATTTATTCAACCAACCTCAATTTTTACCACGATGATTTCAAGAAGAGAATTTTTAAAGCAGAGTACATTAGTTACCGGCGGAATATTACTGGCAACATCAT
>JBDTVD010000399.1:0-3364 GCA_040007375.1 Bacteroidota bacterium
TATTTCTAAGCTGGATCCTTCAGGTAATTTTCAATGGGCACTTCCATTCGGCGGACCATTATCAGAACGGGGAAGTGCTATTGTTACTGACCCTTTCGGATATATATATTCAACAGGTTATTTTAATGATGTAGTTGATTTCGATCCGGGTGCAGGAATATTAAATTTTACTTCTCTGGGTGGAGAAGATGTTTACATTTCCAAATTAGATGGAGCAGCTGTTTCTGCAATGAAAGAAAATACAGCAATAAACTTTAATCTGTTTCCAAATCCTACATGCGGCAAAATCACTATTGATCTGCAGGAACATTTTTATTCAGCAGCAATTAGCGTGAATAATATAATTGGTCAACAGATATTTTCAAAAAAATACAGTTCCGGTAATAATATTTATTTGAATCTTGAAAAGGAGGAAGCAGGTGTTTATTTTGTTGAATTGAAAGTAGATGATAAAGCTTCAGTAATTCAGAAGATCATCAAGCAATAAAAACCGGTATTTACTTAGTCACTTAGTCACCTCGTCACTTAGTCACTTCATTAACAATAACAGTTCTGTCATCTCCCGAAGAAATCAACAGATCATCCATCCATATGCAACAGTTTACAGAATAACTATGTGCATCCAGTTTTTCTTTATCAATACGAAGCAATACATCAAACGATAAAGCATCCCATATTTTTAACGACTTATCACGACTGGCCGTTGCAAAATAATTTCCTGAATGATGAAATGCAATATCATAAATTGCAGAATGATGTGCTGGTATTGATTTTAATAATTGCAATCCGTCAGTATTATATATATGAAGATGCGCATCTCTGGAACCAGTAAGGAGATACGTACCGTTATGCGATATACACATGGCATTTACACCAAAGCCTTCCTGGTGCGCCTGAAATGAATCTTTAATTTTAAAAGTAATTGCATCAAGGGTAAAAATAATTCCATCACCTGTTCCTATATATATAAGTTGTGCATCAGTATTAAAAACAATAGAACGCAGTTTTGTTGCGGAGAGTTTAAATAATCGTTGTGAAGAAAAATCTTCGCTGATGATATTCAGGCTTCCATCACCACCTAAACAGAAATAATAAGGAAGCGTTGCAAACCTGCAGATTTTAAAAACAGGTGTATCATGCAGCTTCAGCAGTTTAATTTCTTCACCCGAAAACAGGTTGACAACATGCACACTTCCGGAACCCTGTCCGATGAGAAGCTGGTTTTTATTTTCACTTAAGCATAAGGAGTAAATGCTGTCGGATGCACGGGCAACAACAATCCCTTCCTGCATTTCCTTTGAATTCCATTTAACAGCAAGTCTGTCGCTGCCGGCTGAAAGAAAATGATTTTCATCCAGCTGGAGCAAACCGTAAACCGGACCTTTGTGTCCATCAAGCACGAATTTTTTTTCAGAAGATAATTTCATCGGTGCAAATCTATTTATATAATGTGGTGGAATCTGCCGCAACGAAATTTTGATTGTGTATTTTTGAGCGATGATTAGTGAACAGAAAAAAATCCTGAACAGCTTTTATATTCCTGTGTTTTTTGTAATGATTTTATGGATCGTAAAAATTGCAGAAAACGTAACCGGAACAGTACTTACAGAATATGGAGTTTTCCCCCGGCAGATTGATGGATTAATCGGAGTGCTGACAATGCCATTCATACATGCCAATTATCAGCATCTTATTTCCAACTCCATTCCATTAATAATACTTGGCAGTTCATTAATTTATTTTTACAGACAATCAGCAATGAAAGTTTTTCTGCTGATATATTTTCTACACTCATTCTGGTTGTGGCTGGGAGGAAGAGAATCCTATCACATCGGAGCAAGCGGATTGGTGTATGGACTTGCATCATTTCTTTTTTTCAGTGGAATCATCCGACGACATATTCAATTGATGGCAATTTCCATGTTAGTAGTATTCCTTTATGGCGGAATGATATGGGGAATTTTTCCCTTATTTATAGGAGTGAGTTGGGAAGCACATCTTGCAGGTTCATTAGCCGGTGTTTTATGTGCATGGGTTTATAGAAAAGAAGGATTGCAGAAACCTGTTTATGAATGGGAAGATGATGATACAATTCCTGAAGAAGTGTATATG
Source organism: Bacteroidota bacterium (assembly GCA_040007375.1). Taxonomy (GTDB): domain Bacteria; phylum Bacteroidota; class Bacteroidia; order AKYH767-A; family OLB10; genus JANOXC01. The sequence continues at coordinate 2,113 of JBDTVD010000399.1, forward strand.
GAAGTAGTAAGAGATGAACAGACAGAAGAAGGTAATACAGATAATGCAAATCCTGGAGAAAAAAATAAACCACCTGTTGCAGGTATGCCTGTAATTGTTCAGTATAATTTCAAACCCACAGAAGCAAATAAACCACCTGCAGAAAATGATAAAGATTGAACATATTGGAATTGCCGTAAAGGATCTTGCAAAATCAAATGAATTATATACACGTCTCCTTGGTTGCTCTCCTTATAAAATGGAAGAAGTACAGAGTGAAAAAGTAGCTACCAGTTTTTTCAGAACAGGAGAAAATAAAATTGAATTACTGGAAGCAGTAGGTGGAGAAGGACCGGTTGCAAAGTTCATCGAATCAAGAGGAGAAGGAATTCATCACATTGCTTTTGAAGTGAGTGATATCTATGCAGAAATGAAACGCCTGGAAGAAGAAGGGTTTGTATTATTATCAAAGGAACCAAAACAAGGGGCTGATAATAAACTGGTTTGTTTCATACATCCAAAAGGCACCAATGGTGTGCTTATAGAACTTTGCCAGGATAAAGGGTGATCAAAGCAATTTCAACTCAGTAACAAGTTCATTTATCTGCTGGCCTTCCTTGAGAAGATAAGATTTGATACCCGTTTTTTCTGCTCCTTCCACATGTTGCAGACTGTCATCAATAAAAATAGTGGAGGATGGATCCAGTTTATTTTCTTTCAGAACATGATTGAATATTTCTGCATCAGGTTTCCTCATTTTCATAAAGCAGGAATAATATACCTGTTCAAATAAATTATCAAGTACCGGAACTCCATGTTTTTGTAGTAGTGCTGATGAAAATGATTTCACGTGAATTGCATTGGTATTGCTGAGTAAGAATATTCTGTACTTTGTTTTTAAGTGATGAAGAAGTTGGATCCTGTCATCAGGAATATCAAGAAGCATGGCATTCCAGGCATTGTCAATTTCATCATCCATTACCTGGTTTTTAAGAAATATCCTGATTTCATTCCGAAATGCTGCTTCGCTTAAAACTCCTTTCTCAAAATCATCAAAAAGATGCTCCTGTTTTTTTTGATTATAAATACGGTCAAATGATGTGATACCTAATTGTTCAAATGCAATTGCTGACCTCTTATAATCCAGGTTGATGAGCACACCACCCAGATCGAAAATTATATTCTTTATCTGATTTTCCATTAACTTTATTAATATTGCTGCAAAGAAAATTAATTACAGTTAATCACTCTGATTATCAACAACTGTCAACGG
>JBDTVD010000400.1:0-3348 GCA_040007375.1 Bacteroidota bacterium
TATAATGAGCAGTTCAGTAGTGAGTGTGAGCAAGAGCAACAGGTCATTGTTCAAGCATTGAAAACGATCTCTATACTGTTGCTCTAACTGTTGCTGCTGATCATCAATAATTGATAATTGATTTGTGCATAATGAGCAGTTCAGTAAGGAGTGTGAGCAAGAGCAACAGGTCATTGTTCAAGCACTGAAAACGATCTCTTTGCTGTTGCTCTAACTGTTGCTGCTGATCATCAATAATTGATAATTGATTCGTGTATAATGAGCAGTTCAGTAGTGAGTGTGAGCAAGAGCAACAGGTCATTGTTCAAGTACTGAAAACGATCTCTATGCTGTTGCTCTAACTGTTGCTCATAATATGTACATTTGCTTCCGATGTATAAACGCTCCGTACATATAACAGGCATAGTATTATTGTTCCTGTTTTTTTACTTTTCAGTCGGATATTATATGCTCTTTCTCTACCAGCGCATGGAAATCAAAGAGTTTGCAAAAGAACTTTGTGCCACTGAAAATGTAACCACTGAATGCCTGGTATTATCCCAACAGGAATACAATGACTTACACTGGGAAAATGCCACTGAATTTGAATACAAAGGTTTATCTTTTGATGTAGTAAGAATAGAAAAGAAGAATGGCTCATTTCAAATCAAGTGCTATCGCGACACCAATGAATTAAGGCTTTTCTCTTCTCTAAAAAAACATCTCAATAACCATTTACAAGCTGATGTGCCACAAAGCAAAAATAAATTGAAGTCAGTAACTAAGATTGTCGCATTAGCATCAGGGTTTATAAAAAAAGTTTTTACACTTTCATATCATACAAACGCTTCTGCACGGCAAATAATTATTCCTGCAAATTCTTTTTACATTTCTTCCCCTTCACCTCCACCTGAAAATTTCGTTTAAAGATTTTTTTAATTAACTACAGTAAGAATCATTTTCAGCAGGATTCTTACATAGCAGTATATTCCATCATCACCTTAAAACGAAATTCATTTTATGAAAAAGATTCTATACCTACTATTATTACTATTGCCTCAATATATATATGCCCAGCAGGAAATCACTGGAAAAGTAATTGATTCAGGAGGACAACCCATTGGCGGAGCAACAGTGAGCCTTGTTGTATCCGGCATTAACACTATTACCGGAGATGACGGAATATATCATTTAAAAATGGTTGCAAAGGGTACTATTACACTGCAGTTTTCACATGTTGGATATGCTACGGTTGTTAAGAATGTGGATGCATCAGCAGGCAGTTTATCTATTACTTTAGAAAAAACTTCTTCGCTTATTGATGAAGTTATGATCACTTCCAACAACAGCAATACAAAAAATAATATTCCCTACTCTATTCATTCTTATTCCAAAGAAGAACTTGATAAAACCAATGGCATCACATTGATGAGTCGTTTAGCAACACTACCAAACATCGATCGCATCAGTGCAGGAATCGGGATTGGTAAACCTGTTATCAGAGGAAATTCTTTCAACCGTATTTTATTATATGCAATGGGAACAAGAATTGAAAATCAGCAATGGGATGACAGACATGATTTGGGGATTCCGGAAGCAGGAGTGGAAAATGTGGAAGTTGTACAAGGTCCTGCTGCATTAATTTATGGTGCTGATGCATTAGGTGGTGCATTGATTTTTACAGATGAAAAACCTGCTGCTGTTGGAACATCAAAAGGTGATGCAACAATTTCTTACAATACCTGCAATGGTGGAATACTGGGTGATTTCGGATATAAGAAGAGTACTAATAACGGACTGTTTTATATATTGAGAATTGGCGGACATATGGATCACAGTTATCATCAGGGTGGCGATGCACCGGAGAATAGTCAGGTAGATGATTTTGCTGCGAATTCTAAATTTATAGATGCATCAGGAAAGTTAGCTGTTGGATTGAATCGTAAATGGGGATTCAGCAAACTCACTTATAGTTTTTATCAGCAGTTGATAGGTATTGTGGAACTGGAACCAGACAGTGTTCTTGAATCTCCGCATGAACAGAAAGTGTATGAAGTAGAAGCACCTTACCAGGATGTGATGTCACATGTTCTTTCCAGTGAAAATACTTTTCCAATTGGCAAATCAAAATTGAATGTGAATGTTGCTTATCAACTCAACGACAGAAAAGAATTTGAACCTGTTAGTGGTGGACCAAAAAAATCAAAATATAAATTCATTGGACTTAAACTGAATGTAATTACTTATGATGTAAAATACACTACCAATCCGGCAGCTCCATTTGGACTTACTATTGGTACACAGGGAATGGGACAACAGAATATAAATAATGGAAAAGAACAACTGGTTCCTGATGCAATTGTAAAAGATTTTGCTGTGTATGCATTGGCACGTTACGATAAAAACAAATGGAATTTTTTAGGTGGTATGAGAATGGATAAACGTTCGATTGAAATTGACGCACGACTGGCAGAAGGTGTTGTTCCATTAATTTTTCCTTCAGAAGATGTAAAGAAAGATTATGAACCAATAAGTGGTTCTGTTGGTGTTGCATACCATCCAATAAAAAACTTAACAATTAAATTAAATGCAGCAACAGGATTCAGCGCACCAAATTATGCAGAGCTGGGAACATACGGGCAGCATGAAGGTGCTTATCGTTTTGAAATAGGAAATCCTGATTTGAAAATGGAGGAAAATATAGAAGGTGATCTGGGTTTAAACTGGGATTCAAAAAACATTTCATTACGCGGAGATTTCTTTTACAATGCTATCACCAATTATATATTTCTGGAATCGAATGGTGATTCCATTTCCGGTTTAGCAGTGTATAATTTCCTGCAGGATGATGCTGTGCTCTCTGGTTTTGAAGCAGGATTTACATTACATCCTGATGCAGCAAAATGGTTAAGTATTTCTTCAGACTATTCAACAACAAGAGGCATTCGTGGTGACAATGATTTGAATCTTCCTTTCACACCTGCTGATAAAATCGTTACGAAAATGGAATGTAACTTTAATAAGAAACTAATTCTTAAAGATCCATTTATTGGAATAACATATAGTTATTATTTTGAACAGAAAAATGTAACACCGTTTGAACTTGCAACAGATTCGTATTCATTACTGGATTTCCAATTAGGAGGAAAATTCAAAATGAAAAGGAATGATGCAACTTTGAGTTTATATATCACCAATTTAACAGATGAACAATATTTCAGTCATCTGTCATTGGTAAAAAATATAGGCATTCATGAAATGGGAAGAAATATTGGTTTTAGATTACTTCTTCCTTTTGGAGGATAATTTGAGTATCAAGTATCAAGTATCAAGTATCAAGTATCAAGTATCAAGTATCAAGTATCAAGT
>JBDTVD010000401.1:0-3347 GCA_040007375.1 Bacteroidota bacterium
TGTAAGGCAACTCTCAGCTTTTTAAGGATATCATTATTGGTGAGCATGGTTTTCTTTATGCTTCAAATGTAATTCCTTTTGCGGAAGTGCATTGGCTACTTCAGTGAATTACTCTTTCTTTGCAAAAAATAAAACTTTCTGGACTCACTCACTCATATAGTATACGGCGCCGCACTTGGTGAAGCCATGCTGGGAAAAAAAATCGGTCACCGTGCAGCACTCGTCGGCGCAATAGTAAACTCACTTCCCGACCTGGATGTTATTGCAACCTCTATTGCTCATGATGACATCAGCTATTTCGAAATACACCGTTCTTACAGTCATGCAGCCTTACCATTAATCCTCTTTGCATTTCCACTTGCCTGGCTGCTGAATAAAATGCTGCCCGGAAAATTTTCATCAAGGTACTGGTATCTCTTCAGCGTTGTTGGATTACTTACACATTCATTGCTGGATTGCTTCACCACCTTCGGAACACAATTGCTTCTGCCATTTACCAATTACCTGGTAGGATTTAATAATCTCTCCATCATTGATCCATCGTTTACATTACCCATGCTCGTGCTGGTAGTAATTTGTTTTTTCTTCAAAAGAGAAAAACCACTTCGTCAGAAATTTGCAGTTGCAGGATTAGCATATTGCGTAACATACCTGCTCTTCACCTTTACCATGAAATACAGTGCGTATACTGTTTTCAGAGATGACTTAAAAACAAAAGGAGTTAAAGCTAACACTATATATACAACACCATCCATGCTGAACTGTTTGCTGTGGAGTGGAATTGCAATTTCCGGTGATACCATATATACAGGTGAATATTCTGTTCTTCAGAAAAAGAAAGTAGTCAACTGGTTGGCATTCCCTAAAAACAGCAGCGTATTGAACCAGGTTACTCTGAAGCATGATGTGGAAGTGTTGAAATGGTTCAGTCAGGATAAATATTTTGTGTGGCAGAAGGGAGATACGCTGCAGTTCTACAACATCAAGTGGGGAAGGGCTGATCTCCGGTTTACGGAACCTGAGAAGACTTTTCTTTTTTATTTCCGGTTTTATAAGGTAAATGGAGAGTGGAAACGCTCCGTTGTAGAGCCTCACCTGGATGGTAAAATAGGAGATGCTATAAAAATGATTTTCGACCGGATCCTGGACAGACCCTTACCGGTTAAACCTGCTGAATAATTTGTCATTCGTGGAAATTTTCTATTTTTCGAACGTTAATTAAAATCAACCTCTGTTTATGGCCGGAACTCAAACACTCAAAATTGTGGTAATTGAAGATAATCTTCAGATGGCTGAAATGATCGGCGATTACCTGGAGCAGAAATTCCCGCATGCATCTATCACAAAATTTAATACGGGAGAAAGCGCACTGGCGGAATCAAATCTCAATCCTGATGTTATCATATTGGATTACAATCTGGATTCACAGGATCCGAAAGCATTGAACGGTATGCAGATTCTGATGAAAATTAAAAAGCAGTTTGATGCTCCTGTAATTTTTCTTTCAGCACAGGAAAAGACAGATGTGTCAGCAAGTATTATTAAATTAGGTGCTTATGATTATGTTGTTAAAAACCAGCAATCATTTCACCGGCTCGAAATTATTATCAATAATATAATTTCAGGGATGCAGGTGAAAAAAGATCTGCAATCACAGAAATCGTCAACCAAAGCTTTAATTATTGTTGTTGTAGCAATTATTGCAGCACTTGTTTTATTTAAAGCTTTCGGATAATTTTTGATAATATGATTTTTTTTAGGCCAGAAAAGAAATCATTTATAATTTATAATCTTGAATTTATAATTTCTTTTTATAGCTGTCTGTTTATATAAAGCAGCAAACTGTAACAGATAATCAAACACGTTGAAGAAATAAATGTCATTCTCATTGCATTGGTAAAATCGGCTTTTAACTGATTTTTTAAAACAGAGATAAACCAATAGAAGAAATAGATAATTACAGGTGCCAGGCAGATGATAAATACCTGGAAATGCAGCGCAGAATAAAATGAAAAAAAGTACTTCCATGCAAGTGCTGTTGCTATGCAAAACAAGGCTGCAGAAAAAATAAAAGTTCCTTTTATTCCTAAACGATAGCTGATGGTATAATCACCACGTTCGCTGTCTTCCTCATGCTGGTAAATCTGTGTAAGCGGATAATACGCTCCGATAAGAAGTGATGCTAACACAATTGCAAGAATATTTTTTTGTGTAAACCATTCAACAGTAAAATTATTTTCAATGCACATGTTAACAAGCAGGTATGTATATCCACCCTGGAATAACATCACCACCAACCAGCCACCATAAGCATATCGTTTCAGCCGTATTTTATCCCAGCTGTATGCTTTTGAAACAGCAATGTAAAGTATTGTCAGAAAAAACATCTGTACATTAATCAAAAGAGTAAGTAGTAATCCTGCGCAGTCAATCAGTATACTGGCATAATATAGTTGAATGGTAACCGGTGGAGGATTCTTTAATGCGCCAATGCTTCCTGTATCTTTATCCATAAAACTGTTATATATATTACTTCCGGGATAAATAAAAAAATGAAGTGCAATAAAAATCACAACAGCATTATACCAGTTAATAGTTACAGCCTGGCTTAGTGAGAATAGGTAAACAGGTAAGAGGAAGTAGGAGAAAGGCAACCTTAAATGAAGAAAAGTAGCTTTGCTAAACATAAGATGATGGCCAGTTTTCATTGTCGTTATGGGAAACAAAGGTAATATATTACCCACGTAAACTGATTTATCATCGGGCGTAACTTTTTATTCTGATATTTGTGAAAGCATTAATTAATCAATAGCTATTTTGAATAATCCCGTTTTATATTCTGTCGGAACTGCTCTTCCGCCATTCAGAATTTCACAATCAGAACATCATCATATACTCGAGTCAGCAAATGGAATGGACAGATCCGACCGTTTGCTCTTAAACCGTATATATAACAGAAGCGGTATTGAATATCGTTACAGTGTGCTGGAAGAATTTGGTAAAGTGGAATCCGAAAGCAATCTTCTTTTTCATCCGGCAACGCATAAAGAAGCTGCAACAGTAAGTAAACGCATGAAGTTGTTTGATGATTTCTCTGTTGGTTTGAGTGTGGAAGCTGCAAAAAATTGTATGGCTGCACTGCCAGGATTTAAAGTAGCATCTATAACACACGTTATTACTTTTACCTGCACTGGATTATCAGCTCCCGGATTGGATATACAGTTGGTGGAGGCATTAGGATTAAACAGAAATGTAGAACGCACCTGCATAAATTTTATGGGTTGTTATGCAGGAGTGAATGCTTTGAAAACTGCATGGCATATCTGCAGATCAGAAAAAAATGCTGT
>JBDTVD010000402.1:0-3330 GCA_040007375.1 Bacteroidota bacterium
ATTAGTGAATTAACTAACATAGCCTGGCAAAATGCCTGGGAATTTGGAGATGCAGTGTTTATTGCCCGCTCATTGCTTGGATTGGAAGTGGACGATCAGATGAATAATTTAAGAATGGGAAATAACAATGAAAAGAGTACTGAACAAATAGCCTATCCTAATCCTGCCTCCGCTTCTGTTCGTCTTAATGGTTTGTATAATGAAAAAATTATTGTTTGTGACGTATCCGGCAGAGTTGTAAAAATTACCAAACTTAATTCTGATGTACTGGATGTAACTGAACTTGAAAATGGATTATATATTGTAACTAACATGGATAATAGTTTTTATTGCAAGATAAATGTGTATCACTAAATAAATAAAATGCAGCGAGCTTCGTTAGAGTTCGCTGCAAAAAAATAATTAATGAAAAAAAAACTTTTACTTTTATTCTGCGTTTTTCCTTTCCTATGTTTATCTCAGCAAAGAAATGCGATTTGGTGCTTTGGTGATAGCGTAGGAATTGACTGGAGTAATCCGCAGAATCCGCAATTTTTTACAAGTGCCGCCAAGACGCGAGGAACTAGTGTTTCAATATCCGATAGTAATGGTAATTTGCTTTTTTATGCATATACGCGTGCTACGTTACCTGGGAAGACAGGACGCGTTTTTGATAGCTCACATGAACTTATGCAAAATGGTGATAGCATCGTAGGTGGAGGATGGTATCATGAAATGGTTATTGTACCTGATCCTGCAAACAGTGCTATATATTATCTTTTTTCCATTGGAGTAACAAGTCAGGATTCAGGAATTTATTACAGTAAAATAGATATGAGTTTAAACAGTGGATTAGGAAAAGTTATTCTAAAAAACGTTCAGCTTTTTTCGGGTTACTTAATGACAGATTGTTTAACAGCTATAAAGCATGGCAATGGAAGAGACTGGTGGGTTATTTCACGACCTGTAGGAACAGGCTCTCCAACAGGAAATAATATTTTTGTAAAATACAGAATTGATCCATTTGGAATATATGGACCATTTATACAAACTATAGGGTATCAGAATAACACAAATCTTGGACAGTTGCTATTTAATTCCGATGGTTCCAAATGCATGTTTACAAACCTGAATGGCCTCATTGATTACTTTAGCTTTGATCGTTGTACAGGTACACTAAGCAATCATATTAACATCAGACAAGTAAGTCATATTAATCCCTATTTACAGTTTGGAGGTGCATTTTCTGCAAACAACAGTATTTTTTATACAACAACCAGCGTGCCCAGTTATGCACTCTATCAGTATGATTTAACAGCAGCAAATATTCAGAGTTCAGAATTATTAATTGATACACTTCCGGTTGCTCATGACTCAATCGGCCCTGGTTTACTTCTACTTGCACCTGATAATAAAATATATTGGGGACATCAGTATTATGACGGCACTTTCTTTTTTCCTTATCCTGATACTACCTTTAATCAATATAACATGAATTTAAGTGTTATCAATTTTCCGGATAGTATCGGTGCTTCATGCAACTTTCACCCCTTCAGTTTTTTCTTAGGAGGAGCCAGAACTTATTATGGCTTACCAAATAATCCCAATTATGATTTAGGAGTTGCTACAGGTAACCTTTGTCCGGTAGGTGTAATTGAAAAAGAAAAATTAAATACGCTAAAAGCTTATCCCAATCCAACAACTGGTATGGTCACTATCAGAGGCCTAAACAATGTTTCCGTTATAATTGCGGATGTATCCGGCAGAATTATAAAAATTACAAACAGCAGAGAAGGTGAATTAAATTTATCCGATTTGGAGAACGGTACATATATAATAACTGCTATTGAAGAACAATTGAATTTGAAAGTAACAATTTTGCATTAGTGATTTAGGATGCATATTTATCTCAACCAAAATGCTATTCAACTGATTTTTCAAATCAACTTTACCGCTCCAAAATCATTTTCCTGGTAACCCAATTACCATCATCAACTATACGTATGACATACAATCCTTCCGGAAAATCATTAACATTTATTGTTATTGCTGGATTTATTAATTCTCTGGATGAAACTAATTCTCCAAGTGAATTGAATATCTGCAACGATGTTTTTTTATTTTGAAGATTATACCGGATAGAAACCTGATCATTTGCAGGATTCGGGAAAATTGATAATTCATTGTCTGAAAATTCTTCGTGCAATCCGGTAGTAAATATGTTACCTATTTCAGAAGCTGTTAAAACCCTGTTATATATTTTATAGTCATCAATTAATCCATCACTGTATTCATCAGGACCAGCTAAACTTCTTCCTATTACAAATGGAGCTGTAGTATCAGCAGCGAATATGGAAGCTGTGTATGGAGCTGCACTCACCAATGCACTGTCCACATAAAAATTAGCTATTCCCTGGGCATGATCGTATGTAAGAGCTAGATGATGCCATTCATGAAAGTTCCATGCATATGTTCCCCCAACCCAATTGGCACCATTCGTTTCATCTGCAAGAAACAATAATCCTCCTCCAACCCAATTAGCTTCAAACAACCAGCCTGCATCTGTTGATGGATTGTATCTCTCAAAAATGGAAAACACATTTACATTATTCCACCACTGAAAAATATTTACCCATGCACTAATACTAATAACATTTGATGATTGTATCCTGTTCATTGATGGACTTGCAGGTATTTCAATATAACTGTCAACACCATTAAAACGATAACATTTATTTGGTTGCCCGAAACGGTTTGTATCAAGAGTACAATTATGTAATATTCCGTTGTTGTTATTTCCGCTGAAGTCGTTTGCATTACCATCAAAAGACATATCGAGAAGCAAGCTGTCTGTTGAAACTTGTGCTGAAGAAATAACAGGTTGAATACACATATAACCAATAGTTATCAGGATAAAAGATATATTTTTCATCTTACTGTTGTTTAAAGTTCTTCCATATTTTATTTTGAACGGCACTCTCTGAATTCAGTACAAATTTACTTCAAAGAAATTACATTTTAATGCCTGTCAGATGCCCATTTAATTTTAACAGCACTTATTATTTCTGTGTCAATCCTGCAATCATTCAATATAGAAAATCCATGTTTCAAATAAAAAGGTATTGGTGTTATATAATATTCACCATTGATTCTGATGTCATTATTATGATCAATCACCCAACCATAAAACTCTTTATTTTCCATTTTCAGTTTTTCAACAAGGAAACTTCCGAAACCATTTCCTTTTTTATCAGAACGAATTATGATTGAAAACCGCACCTCATTTTCCTTTTCAAAATCAACTGCCCAGGCTATTACATTTTGCAAGTCATCTTCAATCAGGTAATGATT
>JBDTVD010000403.1:0-3308 GCA_040007375.1 Bacteroidota bacterium
GCTGCAGGATATGCTACTTATGATGTAATGAAGCAGGGAGCTTTTATATATAAAAGTGACTTGTAGATTTATTTATATACAAATTCATAAAACAGGGTGAGTGGCCCTGAATTAAGTTCGGTAATACTCCACATGCCGGGCAGACTACTTTCAGGTACGTAAGTGTTTTTGGTTACCTGAATTTCCCTGCTTGTTTCTGTAATTGTACCATCAACATTATTAATCAGTATTGCCTCTTCATCAATTAGTGAATCATTTGCTGAATAGGTTCTTATATGTTTACCATAAAAAGGATAACTGATTATTTTGAAGGATTTAACCTTCCATTTTGCATCCTTCCCTGATGTTCCTTCAATATTTGAATACCAGGTTATCTTAGAAATTCTGTTTAATAAATCATATTGGCAGGTGTACTTTCTGAATGTGCCAACCAAACAATTTCCACCTTTAAGAAAATGATCCGAGGCAGCTCTTTCGTATAATATTAGGTTTTTGTATTTATCATAAATTTCCGTGTGAATAAAATCAGTATCGTTCGGACTATAACAGAGATATGAAGTTAAAACACTGTCTCCATTTTTATTTATATGCCAGGCTGATTTTTTGGGAACTTCTTTATTTAAATTCAGATTTAATTTGTGAATGATAATATCTTCAAATCCATTATATCTGTCAGGTAATTTTTTTTCCTCATAAGGAATGCCTGACGAATCAAAATGGTAAATGAACAATGTGTCACGGTATTCTGCATGCCATTCTTCATCCCTTTCACCCCAGGTTTTTAGTATGTAAGCGGTACTGATTTTTTCCTTCTTTATTTCAAACGCATCGAATATGTTCTTTCCAGTATAATAAATGCTAAGCTCATTCTGCAGATCGTTAATGTCTGTATATTTTACTTTCTGTCCATGTGAAAACAAAAGGGATGACGAAAATAAACTGGTAAGAATCAGATTTTTTTTATGCATGAAATAATGTGCTTGTATTTATAACGTATCGATAGAAAATATCTTATCTACACGAACCCCTTTTTCTGTCATCTGCAAACTGCAGCATTCATTTACAGGATCATGTTCGAAGAAAAGTATTGCATCATTTTTAACAGCATTATTAAGGAACACTGCTTTCTCTTCCATGGTAATTAACGGACGTGTATCATAACCCATCACATAAGCTAAAGGAAGATGTCCTGTTGCAGGAATAAGATCTGCCATATATACAACTGTTCTTCCTCTGTAATTTATATTTACAAGCATCATGGCATCTGTATGTCCGTTTACGTATTGAACGCTTACACCAGGATAAAGTGTTGCACCATCTGTTGTAAATTTTAACTGTCCGCTTTCCTTTATCGGTAATATATTTTCTTTCAGGAAGCTGGCTTTTTCTCTTGCATTTGGTTCTGTTGCCCATTTCCAGTGATCTTCATTACTCCAGTAAATGGCATTCGGAAATGCAGTCTCCAGTCCGCTCTTATCTTTTTTGTAACGGATGCTTCCTCCGCAATGATCGAAATGAAGATGCGTCAGTATCACATCCGTAATATCATTGGAATTAAAACCATGCTTATTCAATGATTTCTCCAGTGTATCATCACCATTTAAAAAATAATGACTGAAAAAACGGGCATCCTGCTTATCACCCAAACCATTATCAATAAGAATCAAACGGTCACCATCTTCAATCAGCAATGAACGCATAGCCCAGTTGCAGAGATTGTTTTCATCTGCAGGATTTAATTTATTCCACATTGATTTCGGAACCACACCATACATGGCACCACCATCTAATTTAAAGTAACCGGTATTTACTGAATATAATTTCATATCGTTTTATATAAAAGGTAAGATGGCTGTAATGCCTGTTCAAAATTAATTTTATTTTATCAATTATTAGTTTCCTCATCCTCGTAATATTGCATTAACAGCATAAACAATGAACGTACATTTCATAGCAATCGGCGGAAGTGCCATGCATAACCTTGCATTAGCTCTTCTTGAAAAAGGATATAACGTAAAAGGTTCTGATGATGAAATCAATGAGCCTTCTTATTCACGTTTACAAAAGGCCGGAATTTTACCGGATACAATGGGCTGGGATTCCACCAGAATTCATGATAAACTGGATGCAGTAATTTTAGGTATGCATGCAAAAGCTGATAACCCTGAATTGCTGCAGGCACATGCTCTTGGCATTAAGGTGTACAGTTATCCGGAGTATCTGTATGAGCAATCTAAAAATAAAAGACGCATTGTAATTGGCGGCAGTCATGGTAAAACTACTATTACTGCAATGTTGTTGCATGTAATGAAATATCATCATGTCAATTTTGATTACATGGTAGGAGCACAACTGGAAGGATTTGATACGATGGTTCGCTTAAGTGATGATGCTCCATTAATGATCCTGGAAGGTGATGAATATCTTTCATCACCGATTGACCGTCGTCCGAAGTTTCATCTTTATCATGCTGATGTTGCATTGCTCAGTGGTATTGCATGGGATCATATTAATGTATTTCCAACTTTCGAAAATTATATAGAGCAGTTCAGTATATTTATTAAACAGGTTCCTGCTGATGGACTGGTTGTTTATTGTGAAGAAGATGATACGGTGAAGGAACTTTGTGAATCCACATCATTGCATGCAAAAAAAGTAGCTTACGGAATTCCTGAATCAGTTACAGAAGATGGAATTACCAGTCTTATAGTTGATGGAAAGAAATATCCATTGCAGATTTTCGGTAATCATAATCTGATGAACCTGGAAGGTGCGCGTATTGTTGCACAGGAAGCAGGAATTACAACTGCTCTGTTTATGGAAGCTATCACTTCCTTCAAAGGTGCTGCACGCAGATTAGAAAAAGTTGCGCAGAGTAAAGATCTTATTATATATAAAGATTTTGCACATTCACCAAGCAAGCTGAAAGCAACAACATCAGCAGTGAAAGCGCAGTTTGCAAAGAGAAACATTATTGCCTGTATGGAGCTGCATACATTCAGCAGTTTGAATGAACAGTTTTTAGATCAGTATATTGGTGCAATGAATGATGCTGATGAAGCTATTGTTTATTTCAATCCTCACACTATTGAACATAAGAAGTTAAAACCGATAAGTATTGAACAGGTTAAAAAAGCTTTTGGAAGAAATGATCTGGTAGTGTTTAATGATTCTTCAAAACTGAAAGAATATCTCAGCAATAAAAAATATCACAACAATGTATTGCTGATTATGACATCAGGAAATTTTGACGGGATAAACATTAATGCTTTTGCAAAGGAACTTACTTCTCAGCTCCAGGAATAATA
>JBDTVD010000404.1:0-3302 GCA_040007375.1 Bacteroidota bacterium
CTAATTTCTAATTTCTAATTTCTAATTTCTAATTTATAATTTATAATTTATAATTTTTTTCTTCAGTCGTATGATTCAAACTTAATTTGTTTTTTATCATAACCCATTGCTTCCAGGCGCTGACGGGCATCCTTTAACATGTCCGCCCATCCGCAGAGATAAAAATAAGCAGGACGTTTATCTGCAAACAACTCTTCATAAACTGCATGAACATAACCTGTGCGTCCTGTCCAACTTTCATTCTGACGTGAAAGAACAGGAATAAATTTAAACGAAGGCATATCAGCCTGCAGATCTTCCAGTTCTTTTCTATATATAATATCTTTTTCCCACCTGTTACCGAATATCATATATATATTGCGGTGAGGTAATTTATTATTTACAATATCCCACAATTGTGAACGTAAAGGAGCCACACCTGTTCCTGTACAAATGAAACAGATGTCATGTTCAATAGGTTGAATAAGTTGAAATTTTCCCAGAACCTTTGAAATTTTAACCTCACTCCCTTCTTTGAAGTTCTCAAACATATATGGTGTTCCCAATCCGTTCGGATTTATCACAATGCACAATTCAAAGATATTATCTGCGCTTGGTGCTGATGCAATGGAATAACTCCTGTTAGTGTATTTTGAATCAATAGGCAGATCCAGCATGATGAATTGTCCGGCTTTAAAACTGAAAGGCACTTCATCAGGCACTTTAATAAAATAGCGTTTTACAATATCATTTTCATCAATGATTTTTACAATAGTTGCATCGTTGAACTGGTATGCCATATAGTTTTTATTTTATCCGGATAAATATAGAAAATTACCGGAACTGGAAAAATATCATCTATAAATTACAACTTATAAAAATCACCAATCAAACTATTCAATGAAACACTGCATCTCTGCAACTTCTGTGTGAAACTTTAATGCAGCATATAATTAAGCTCTGGGATGATACTGCAATATGGCCGACCTCAGGTAATCCTTATCAAGATGTGTATAAATTTCCGTTGTAGTAATGCTGCTGTGACCCAGCATTTCCTGCACTGCACGTAGATCAGCACCACCTTCTATAAGATGTGTGGCGAAGGAGTGACGGAATGTATGAGGACTGATGGATTTTTTGATTCCTGCTTTTACAGCCAGATTTTTAACAATGGTAAATATCATAACCCGAGTCAGTCTGCTGCCTCTTTTATTCAGAAAAAGATAATCCTCCTGTCCGGGTTTAATGTTCAGATGAACTCTGTTGGAATCCATAAATAACCTGGCCTGTTTAATGGCTGATGAACCAATAGGAACAATGCGTTCTTTATTTCCTTTACCAATAACCTTTACGAAACCAATATCAAAATAAACCTGACTGATTTTAAGATTTACCAGTTCACTCACACGCAAACCGCATCCATAAAGTACTTCCAGTATGGCAACATTCCGTTCACCTTCATTAGTACTTCTGTCAACAGCTGCAATCATACGATTGATCTCATCAATGGTGAGAAATTCCGGAAGCTTCTGACTCAACCTGGGACCATCAAGCAGTTCAGTAGGATCAGTGTTGATGAGATTTTCAATCAACAGATATTTATAAAATGATTTTATTCCACTGAGTACTCTTGCCTGGCTGCGTGCACTCATTCCTAAATCATGTATCCATTTTAAAAAATCCTGTAGCAGATCATGATCTACTTTTTCAGGAAGCACTGTTAACTTTTTATAATCAAGAAACTGACTCAGCTTTTCAATATCACGTATATATGCTTCCACAGAATTTCCTGAAAGACTTCTCTCCAACTGGAGATAGCCTTTAAATCCTTTAATATAACTTTGCCAGATCACGTGCTGAAATTACTTTCAATTGAGACAGTAACGAAAGCACAACTAAGAAAATTATTCACGGTAGTATGCGCATTCAGATTATTAATGGTCCCAACCTGAACCTGCTGGGAAAACGGGAGCCTGGTATTTATGGCAGTGAAGATTTTGAATCATATTTAGAAAAGATGAAGCAGGAGTTTACAGGTCATGAACTTTTTTATTTCCAGAGTAATGTGGAAGGAGAGTTAATTAATAAATTGCATGAATGTAATGAAGGTGTTGATGGTGTAATTTTAAATGCAGGTGGTTATACACATACCAGTGTTGCCATTGGTGATGCAGTGGCAGCAATCAATACACCTGTAATTGAAGTGCATATAAGTAATGTTTTTGCCAGGGAAGAATACCGTCATCAAAGTATGTTGTCGAAACATTGTTCAGGTATTATTACGGGTTTTGGTTTGAATGTATATCGTCTTGCTGTGATTGCTTTTGCAAAATAGTATCAAGACACAAGTATCAAGACACAAGTATCAAGAACCATGTATGTGCTGTCAGGTGTTACCACCTGACTGTTTGTTCTCCTGGAATTTCACACTTGGATGTGCTGTCAGGTATTGTATGTGCAGTCAGGTGTTTCCACCTGACTGTTTTGTTCTACCGGATTTTCACACTGTCAGGTGGTAACACTTGCCAGCACTAAAAAAGTACCATGTACCTGAACATATTTTTTTCAGAAAAAATAATTTTTAAAAATCCGAAGCTGTTTTTATTGCGTAAATGTGTTCAGAAACATTTATCAAACACAAAAAAAAGAATTATGTTAAAGAAATCAATTTTAATTATTGCATTGGCAGTGGCAGGTACAATCAATTTATCTTCTGCACAAACTGGTGAAAAAGGAGTAATGGTTGGTGGTGCTATGATGGTTCCTTCAAAAAATATTGTGGAGAATGCAATGGGATCAACAGATCATACAACATTAGTTGCAGCAGTAAAGGCAGCCGGTCTTGTAGAGACATTAAGCAGTGCCGGTCCATTCACTGTATTTGCTCCGGATAATGCAGCATTTGACAAATTACCAAAAGGAACAGTTGAAGATTTACTGAAGCCGGAAAACAAAGCAAAACTTACATCGATACTTACTTATCATGTAGTTGCCGGAAGTTATACCAGTAAAGATTTAAAGAATGGAATGAAGCTGACAACCGTTCAGGGAGAAACATTAATGATCACCAAGAAAGGTGAAGCATGGATGGTGAATGGAGTGAGAATAAAAATTGCAGATGTAATTTCCAGTAACGGTGTAACGTATGTTGTTGATGGAGTGCTGATGCCGAAGATGTGATTAGCTTATTAAGTGATTAGGTGACTAAGTGCATTTTACACGCACAAGATTTTTCTCCGAACTCCGAACTTATCACTCACAAATCACTACTAAAAAATAGGCAGGTTGATTGAAGAGCTGTTCCCGTAAGAGCAGCTTTTTTT
>JBDTVD010000405.1:0-3292 GCA_040007375.1 Bacteroidota bacterium
TTTTGAACCAAAAGGAGCATCAACAAAAGTAACCATAGCATTTGATGCAGAAGAAGTAAATTCTATTGAAATGCAACGCGGCGGATGGCAGGCAATACTCGACAACTTTAAAAAGTATGCTGAAAATAATTAATCACTAACTATATATAATAAGAACATGAACACACTTCTGATTGTCATAGGAATTCTTGTATTACTCTTACTCATCGCATTCTTTTCATCAAAAGAAATGAATATTGAAAAGAGTATAGTAATCAATCAGCCAAAAGAAAAAGTTTTTGATTATATAAAATATCTGAAAAACCATGAAAGTTTTAATGTGTGGATGAAGATGGATCCTGATATGAAAAAGGAATACAAAGGAACAGATGGTCAGCCGGGATTTATATATGCATGGGACAGCAACAAGAAAAAAATGTGGGCGCCGGTGAACAGGAAATAAAAAAAATAATTACTAACAATACTATTGAATATGAGATTCGCTTCTTTCGTCCGATGCAGGATATTGCAAAAGCAGTAATGACAACTACTACATCAGGCGATAAGACACTGGTAAAATGGGGTTTCTATAGCAGAATGAAATTCCCGATGAACATAATGAAGCCGATGCTGCAAAATATGCTGGGAAATAACCTGGTAACAGGGTTGGAAAGTCTGAAATCAACACTGGAAAAATAACACCTTATAAAAACAAACATATATATCTATGAAAAAAACAAATACATTATTCTGGACATTCACAGGATTATTCAGTGCGCTGATGATATTCACTGCAATACCGGATCTGACATTAAATGCGGAAGCTAAAGCATTTATGGGAAATCTTGGTTATCCTGATTACTTCACACGCTTCATTGGCTTTGCTAAAATTGTTGGAAGCATTGCAATTCTGATTCCTATTTCACCACGCATTAAAGAATGGGCTTATGCAGGAATGGCATTTGATTTAATTGGTGCAGTGTATTCAATGATCTGTGTAATGGGTTTGAGCATAGGAATTACATTTATGTTATTACCAATCGGATTGGGTATACTATCCTACATTTATTTTCACAAGAGATTAAATACAGTTGCTTAATATCATATATAATAAAATATGAAACCTAAATCACTTGTTGCAGCAGATATTGATGGCTACATTTCTCAACAGCCTGATAATGTTCAGGCATTGCTGAAACAGATGCGCACCACAATAAAAAAAGTAGCACCGAAAGCAGAGGAAGTAATAAGTTACCAGATGCCTGCATTTAAATTTCATGGCATGCTGGTATACTTTGCAGCATTCAAAAATCACATTGGCTTCTACCCTACTGCATCTGCAATAACAGCATTCAAAAAAGAACTTTCAGAATATGCAGGTGCAAAAGGAACGGTGCGCTTTCCATTCGACGAACCTCTTCCTTTAAAACTCATAGCTAAAATAACAAAATTCCGTGCAGCCGAAAATCTGGAAAAATCGAAGCTCAAAGAAAAAGCTGCTAAAAAATCCAGGTGACATTTACAGATTTGCATTATTGATGGCTCAGCACATTGAGAGTTATAAATCGTTGATCTCAAACGAATCAAAGTAAGTTAAGGAGAACTTTTGATAATTTTTTCATGGTATATAAGGTTTGTTGTTGTAGAAAGCTTCAATATATATATTCCTACAGGAATTTGATTAGGTAAGGTCAAGTGAAAATCTTCTCCAGAGACGGTGCAGTTTTT
The DNA here is from genome assembly GCA_040007375.1 of Bacteroidota bacterium. Lineage (GTDB taxonomy): Bacteria > Bacteroidota > Bacteroidia > AKYH767-A > OLB10 > JANOXC01. The sequence goes on from JBDTVD010000405.1 coordinate 1,708, forward strand.
CGAGTAAACAACGCGACCGTTATTGTCGAATAATTCTATTTTTGAAATTGTAGAATTTGACCTTATTGAGATAATTTCATTAAATGGATTAGGATACACTTTAACACGTAAATTATTTTCATTTAATTCGTTCACATCAACAACCTGCCCATAAATAAAAAAAGACATAGGAAATTGAGATTGTGAACCCCAAGCAAAATACGGAGCGGTAACATGATCATCCCAAAGCATATTGAACATTTGTGCTGGGGGGTCATTATTCACTCCAAAAAAATAATCATTGTCGATTTTTGCATGATAAACATTCCCGGAATCATCAGGTGCACCCACAGTGTTAAATAAAGACGAATCCCAGGATATATATATAGGGTATTGATAATTTATTGCCTGAACAATCGGCTCGAGAAAATAAGTTGAAGGATTCGCAACTGTTTTCGTTGAATCCAAATTGTTATTGAACATCCAAACATTAAAAACATTTGGATTAGTGATGGCCGGACCTTCATTAAACAAGGTATCATACGGCCCGGGTGACCAGTTAAGAGTTGCCGCAGTATCCCAAATACACCAGATCGTGTCTTTAGCTCCTGATCCATCCTCAAAAGCGATGTGAAATTTCCATTGGCTTTGGGAATGAGCTATACAGGTGAAAAAAAGCGCAAAGAAAAATATGTAAGTTTTTATTTTATTCATTGATGGAGTAAATCGTTGGTTCAAATTTTACACTCTAACCCAAAGATACAAACTAAGAATGAGAGAGTGGAAAATCTGGAAAAATCGAAGCTGAAAAAAAAAGCTGCTAAAAATCCAGGTGCCATTTACAAATTTATATTACTGATTGACCAATTTACTTTTTAATCTATTTTTACACCGTTGTTCACCTCCAGATATGAAATCCTTTTCAGCAGTTATATATAAAATCGGAATTAATCCTTACGTAATCCCTCCTGCTTCAACTTTAAAATATCTGTTTACTGAAGCAGGAAAAGAAAAAGGACCTATACCTATCAGAATTCAGATTAACGGACAATCATTCATTCAGCATTTAGTTAAATATAGCGGCAAATGGAGATTGTATCTTAATGGTCCGATGCGAAAAGCTGCTGATGCAGATGTTGGTGATAAAATTTCTATTACCCTTGAATATGATTCTGCCGAAAGAACAGTTCCCGTTCCGGAAGCACTGATCAATGCATTAAAAAAGAATAAAAAAGCAAAAGTGATTTTCGACTCTTTAATTCCTTCCCGTAAGAAAGAAATATCCAGATACATTGCATCTCTTAAAACGGAAGAATCAATTGGAAGGAATGTTGAAAAAGCGATTCAGTTTCTTTTGGGCAAACAGCGGTTTATCGGTCGTGATAAACCTTAGAAGTGACTAAGTGAATAGGTGATTAAATGTAATCCTGCTACCAATAGAATTTTATAGGTTTTACTTTTTTTAATGTGAAGTAATTTCTATTTTATAAGGACACATAGTTGACAGGATGTGTTAATTTTACAGATAATTAGTTCCCGAAAAAATCTCCATCATGCAAAATAAAAATATCCAGACTGAAATTGATGCCAGCTATTTATATAATAA
>JBDTVD010000406.1:0-3269 GCA_040007375.1 Bacteroidota bacterium
AGGTGCTTCCTGATCCTTCCAACGAAAGAAAATTTTCGGTTACCATGCGTGAAGCATCCATTCAGAACCTGGCTTTCTGGAGTGATTTTCCAATTATGCAAAGGAAGTTTTACGATTCATCTGATGTGCTGGCGAAGTATGCAATTGATAAGTTAGATGTGGATAGTACATTACTCGCTGATTCAACTCTTGCAAAATGGGCTAACGGATTTAATGATCAGAAATATGGTTTTGATCCTGCTTTCCAGAATGGAATTGGTATGTATAAAGTGGAGAAGTGGGAATCGGGACAGATGGTAGTACTTCAGAAAAAGAAAGATCACTGGACAAAAGAGAGTGATGATTATTATGAGAAAGCCTATCCTGATAAAATTATATATAAAGTAAACCGTGATGCCAATGCACAGGTTCTTGATTTTAAATCGCAGGCTTTTGATGCATCTACATATATTTCTGCAAAAACACTTTTCGATTTAAGAGAAGATGCTGCATTCAATAAAAATTATCACAGCCGGTTTATGGATACGTATGGTTATACCTATATCGCCATGAACATGCGTCCTGATGGTAAACAACGTCAGCAGTTCTTTAATGATAAAAATGTACGTCGTGCAATGGCTTTATTAACTCCTGTTGATGATGTAATTCGTGTGGTAAACCGAAATATTAATAAACGTATAACAGGTCCGGTATCACCACTGAAACCGGAGTATAATAAATTAAAGGTGTTACCACTTGATGCTGCAAAGGCTATACAATTGCTTGCTGATGCAGGATGGAAAGACAGTGATGGTGATCATGTGCTTGATAAAAATGTTGATGGTAAGAAAGTGAATTTTGAATTTGATTTTAATTTTCTGAATACACAGGTGGAATGGAAAGATATGGCATCTATCATTTGTGAATCGTATGCAAAGGCAGGAATAAAAGCACATCCTGTTCCATTGGATCAGTCGCTGATGTTTGGTAATGCACGTGAACATAATTTTGATATGATGATGGGCAGTATGGGAACTAATTCCTTGATGGAAGATTACACTCAGGTGTGGCATTCTTCCAGTTGGGTGTCCGGTGGTTCCAATTACTCCGGATTTGGTACTCCGGAAAGTGATTCTATCATTGTAAAATTGCGTACTGCATTAGATCCTGCCGTTCGTGCTCCTATGATTCAACGCATTCAGCAGATTATATATGATGAGCAGCCTTTCGTTTTTATGTATGCTCTGGTAAGAAGAAATATTGTACACAAACGATTTGGCAATGTGGAGTTATATAATGATCGTCCCGGTATGTTATATAATGATCTGAAGTTACTGAGTACGGATGCTGTGAATGCCAACTAACAGATAGCAGAATGCTTCTATATATAATCCGGCGCATTCTGTTATTTATTCCGGCACTTTTCTTTATCACACTTGCTGCTTTCTTTTTTAATTCGATGATGCCCGGCGATCCTGTAATGCGTTTGCTGGGAGCAGAGAGTGAGAGACAGGGAAGTTCATTTTCAAATCAAACACAGTATGATAAGTTAAGGCATGAATTAGGTATTGATCTTCCGTTGTTTTATTTTTCCTTTACCAATCTTGCTGCACCGGATTCTATTTTCATTGTTACCAATGCATCACATAAAAAGATGGTGCAGGAACTATCTTCTGAAACAGGAAATGGTGATGCAGTATTATCATGTTATATCAAAGCAAATAATTATCTCCATACTCATGATGGAAATTCAAATGCAGTTGCCATCAGAAAAATGTTAGCTGTGAATTCTGTTGATGAGTTGCATGTTGCACTTAAGAATTTATCTATTGGTAATGCTGACGAAGAATTTAATGAAGTATTGAAATCATGGAATCGGATAGATGCAAACCATTCATCATGGAAAAAGTATATTCCTGTAATTAAATTTCATTCACACAATCAATATCAACGCTGGTTGTTTGGTAATGATGTTTCTTTCAGAGGTATTTTGAAAGGAGATTTTGGAAAGTCATTGGTAAGTGGAAAAAATGTTTCTCTTATTTTAAAGGAAAAACTTGGCTGGACCATCTTCTTTACTCTTGGAGGAATTCTGATTTCACTTGCAATTGCAATTCCTGCAGGTGTGTATGCAGGAAGAAAAATAAATTCCGGTTTCGATAAATACAGTTCACGATTTGTTTTGTTGCTGCATTCATTACCTTCTTTTTTTACTGCGACGCTATTACTCATGCTGTTTGCAAATCCATCGGTGCTTGGTTGGTTTCCTGCATCAGGAACCGGTCCTGCAAATGAAACAGCAACAGGAATTTTACAATGGTTGCAAATTCATATTCCATATTTTATTCTTCCATTAATCTGTTATGCACTGGCATCATTACCATTTATATTGCGTGCAGTAAGATCATCAATGGCTGATGAGCTGGACAAAGATTATATAGTAACTGCACGTGCAAAAGGTCTATCAGAAAAAAGAGTGATCTGGAATCATGCTTTCCGGAATGCTTTATTTCCTTTGATAACTCTCGTTGCCTGGTTGTTTCCTGCCATGATTGGAGGATCTGCAATACTGGAAACTGTTTTTTCCATTCCCGGATTAGGACTGGAGATTGTGCAGGGAATTACTACCCGTGATTATCCTTTAATTATTGCTGTGTTTACATTCACCGGAATACTTACTGTAACAGGTTATCTTGTTTCCGACATTTTATATATGCTTGCTGATCCACGTGTAGAACTGAAATGAAGATGATTACTCATAAGCAAATCAGGAATATCGTAGCACTTATGTTGCTGATGTTGTTGTTACCATTATTGGCGAATCATCGTCCTTTATATATAAGTACAGATACAGCATCTTTTTTTCCTGCATTAACCGGTGATGATATTTTGCAGGATGGAGATAAAACAATCAATCTGCAGTTTGATGATGTGAAAGTAGCTGATGGTTTATTTGTGATAATGCCTTTGATTCCCTGGTCGCCGGGAAGAAGTGATTTGATGAACAGTTATGCTGGTCCGTTTAGTGAACAGATGGTTTTATCAAGTGGCACGGAAGAAACATTACCATTTTATTATCGTCACTGGTTAGGAACAGATGGAAAAGGTGCTGATGTGTTGAGTGGTATTCTTTATGGATTCCGTTATTCTATGTTGATTGCATTACTTGCCATTTTAACAGGTGGAATTCCCGGAATAATTTTGGGAAGTGTTGCAGGATATTTTGGTAACTCCTCCATTAAAACAACTTATGCTCATCTCACTGCATTTGTTATTTCATTGATTTACTT
>JBDTVD010000407.1:0-3265 GCA_040007375.1 Bacteroidota bacterium
CACTCAGCACTCAGCACTCAGCACTCAGCACTCAGCACTCAGCACTCCGAACTCCGAACTCAGCACTCCGAACTCCGAACTCCGAACTAATAACTCCGAACTAATAACTCCGAACTAACTTAACAGACTGCACTTGCTTTTCTGTAGTAATTCTTACTATATATATACCTGGAATAAGATCTGATACATCCAACCTGACTGTTTTACTCTGATGAAAATTTTTCTCCTTAACAACTTTTCCATCAGGAGTAAAGAAGGAAACTGAAACAGCGTTTTCATCATTACCGAAACCTGAAACAGTTATCAGATTGTTTGCCGGATTCGGTGAGATTGAAAATGGATTAATGCGATGTTCTCCAATTCCATTAATACATCCTATTGCTGCATAAATTACATCAACAGCAACTGGAATACCGTTGGCATCTTCATTCCAGATTTCCTGATTTAAACCAGGTGCAGAGGGAGAACCTTCCAATGCAAAATAAGGAGCACCATCACGAAAATAAATTATATTCATGTTAAAACAATTGCCAATCACTTCAATCCTTTTTGGAATTGCACCAAAAACCGCCTCCTGGAATTCTCCGTCACCACCAACATCACTCATAGGCACAAGATTAAATGGAGTTGTCCATGTACTTCCCATATTGCCGGATCCGATAATATATATATGTTTATGAATACATTGAAATATGGAAGTGTCTGTCATTTCGTTTACAGCAGAATACACAATAAATATATCACCAATGCTATCACTTGCCAAAGAAGGCTGCATCAGCAAACCACTGAAGTAAGCTCCAACAGGAATTGTATTCGGTAATACTGTTTGTGGAATATCAATCACTCCATTTCCATTTAAATCCTCCGCAATTGCAACAATAGCTGGTGCCGCCATGGTTTCATTCCAGTAATAAAGTCCATCAGCTAATGGATCATAAACTGCTTTTCCCGAAATGCTTCCATCATATATACGCATCCTTCCAAATGCAACATGAGCAATTCCGTTTGCATCAAGAATAACAGTTGGATCCTGCCCGGAAGTTTCCACCGTATCAGCAACACCATCATTATCCGGATCAAGCATCATTAATTTGTCATCATATAAAAGAACAGGAAATGGAAATACAATTGTCTTAGTCCACGTGTTTCCATTATCAATAGATTTCCACAAACACAACTCCATGTTAAATCCTCCTGCAACGATTACCACTACATCACCTCTGCAATCAATAGCATAGTTACCTCTGCTAAAACCCAGATAAAAACTTTCATCGGAATCCGGCATACGCAGGTGGTCAATATCCCAAGTTACTCCTCTATCCGGTGAGCGCGAATACGTCATAGGACCATTTTGATTTAATACTGGAATTGTATCAGTTCCCTGTGAGTTCGCAATGACATGAACAGTCTGACCATTAATTCCACCAACAGCCATCCGGCTCCAATTGTCTTGCTGTGCTGGAAACAGATTATATGTAGCAACAGGAACAGTTGTCCATGCTCCGTTACCAACCAGTCTTTTACTCAGAAACATTCCGCTATCAACGCTGTTTGCTAATATATATTCCCATCCGTTGCATGATTCAACATTGGGATTGCTGGTTATTTTGGGTTGCAGATTATTTGTATCGGAAACAACTCCTAAACCAGCAACAATGTTACAATAAGCAATATTTCGCTGAGTGCTCCATCCTGGAGAAGGCATTGTAGTCCAGCAGGCAGATAAAGAAGTTCCATTGCTTGCAATTAATCTCGGCATTGATCTTTCAGTTTGCATACCGAATAAAGTCTGACCAATCAAGGTTTCACCTGCCAGATACCAGTTCTGAGAATTAGCAGAACCTGACAAAAGAAAAATTAAACAGATTGTTGTAATTATTGTTTTCATAGGTTTTGGGTTGATAAGAATGAATAACCGAAGATAGTATAATCATTCTATCAGCATAGCGAAAGCAACAGGCAGAAGATATTTTTACACTTATTGTGCAAATTGAGTAGATAGGGTTTAGGGACTAGGCACTAGAGAATAAGGTCTAGTGATTAGGGAATTTGAAAATTCGTATCCTTCGTCGTAAACTTCGGATACCAAAGGAAAATTTGAAAATGGAGATTGCTCAAATCATAATCATCATAACAACCATAAAAATCTGTGTTCCATATGGAAGGCTTCAGTAACTTTAACAGTATTATTTTCACAGCACACAGCACACAGCACACAGCACACAGCACACAGCACACAGCACACAGCACTCAGCACTCAGCACTCCGAACTACTCACTCCGAACTAAAAAAGAATATGCTTTATACTCTGCATAATTCCACGACAGCCAGCTTTTACTCTCCCATTTATCACGGAAAGTTGTCACTCTTTTATCGATGATAGCAGCATACTGTTCAGGTTTCATATAATTATAATCGAAGTGAAATAGTGTTGCCTGGCTTTTACTGAGTGATGTTAATTCCGCATCTGACTTTAACAGATAAGGTAATGCTTTATCAGAAAGTGCTGATAAAAAATCAAGATGTACAAAAGCTGTCTGGTAATGATTAAAATTATATCGTGCAATAATATTATCCCAGTTAAAAAATGACGAAATCAGCAACACTATATATAAAGATAATGCATTTACACGCGTGGTATAAAATGCAGATTTACGATTTTGAATTTTATAGATGATAGTAAGTATGCCAATTAATGTTAAAAGAAGAAATATCAAAACTCCGATTCTTTTATAAGCCAATGCAAAATGTTGTATGTAATAAAGATTACGGATTCCAACTGAAATTACAAGTATGCAATTCTGAATAAGCCATATGTAACAAAGAACTTTTAGCGGTTTATTTTTAGTGAAGAAATTCAGGTTTCCACGGAAGAAGAAAAGCACTAAAACCATAGAAATAATTATAGATGCAATGAGCAACCATGTTCCTTCATGCACAAACTGTTTTAAATACTGACCACTCCAATCAAAGTTGAACCAAACCCAATTGATGTCGATGAGGTTGACTAAAAGCAGGATGATATTCAAACAGGAAAATAAAAAGATGGCAGCACGAAATTCATTTTTCAAAGCGGTGGTTCGATACAAAGTAAAATGATAATCCGGATTACGCATGCGGATCAATGCATCACTTCTGTGATCGTAAGCTATTAATTCAGCAACAGGATTTTGTAACACTAAAACATTAGAAACTAAATAACCAAGCACAATAGTTGTGATCAACCAGAAATCAATCCTGTTAAAGAAAGAAGAAAAATAATAAC
>JBDTVD010000408.1:0-3255 GCA_040007375.1 Bacteroidota bacterium
GCACATCGTATTGTCCGTTTAAAAGATGGAACAATTGAAGGTGATGGACCGAATGATCATATTAAACAGGCAAAAGTGATGTCGTAACTTTTATATATAAACAAAATGCGGTATTATACCTGATGTTTGAAAGAAAAAATATCTTCCGATGAAAATATATACAAAAACAGGAGACAAAGGACTGACATCACTTATCGGAGGAACACGTGTTCCCAAACATCATATCCGCATTGAAGCTTACGGCACCATTGATGAACTGAACTCCTGGATTGGATTAATACGTGACCAGCAGATAAATGACAAAACATATAAATCACTACTTGAAATACAGGACCGTTTATTCACCATAGGGTCATTACTTGCAGAAGATCCGGAGAAGTCGAGAATGAAATTACCACATATCAATAACGACGATATTACTTTTCTTGAAAATGAAATTGACAGAATGAATGAATCCATTCCTGAATTAAAAACATTTATACTTCCGGGAGGACATACCACAGTTTCCTATTGTCATATTGCACGTTGTGTATGCAGAAGAGGAGAACGGTTGATTGTGCACCTGCAGGAAGAAAATCCATTGGATGAAAAATTACTAATATATATAAACAGACTGAGCGATTATCTTTTTACACTGGCCCGTTTTTCAGGACATAAACTGAATGTAGAAGAGACACCGTGGGTGCCGAAATTACCGGGATAACAGTCTTTTTTTATGACAAATAATTAACCTTCCTGTAACTTAAGCAACAATATTGGCGTCCTAGATTTGATTTCCACGATTAAACCTGCTCTGATGAAACATTTATTTTTATTAATCACTATTGTATGTACAATGGTGACTACAACGCTTTTTGCAAAGTCTGACGACGTACACGGAACTGTTACAGACAAACAACATAAATCAGTTGAATTTGCGAATGTTGTTTTACTGAATTCAAATGACAGTTCATTAGTAAAAGCAGCCATTACAGATGAGTCGGGAAAATTTACTTTTGAAGGAATTGCTCCGGGAAATTATATTTTGATGGTGGCACAAATTGGTTTTGATAAATATTCTTTACCTGTTACCATAAACGGAAGTGAAACAAATCTTCCCGAAATTCAATTACAGAACGGAGCAGTAAATCTGAAAGAAACAACAGTATCAGGATTGCGACCATTGATTGAACATCATATAGACAGAACAGTAGTAAATGTGGAAAACAGTATTGTAAATGCAGGATCTACATTGCTGGAAATATTAAAGCGTTCACCAGGTGTTACTGTGGATAATGATGGAAATGTCAGCTTGAAAGGAAAACAGGGAGTGCTCATCATGATGGATGGAAAACAAACTTATTTATCGCAGGCAGATCTCACTAACCTTTTAAAAAGTCTGCGGTCAGATGATATATCACAACTGGAAATTATTACCAATCCATCAGCAAAATATGATGCAGCAGGAAATTCAGGTATAATAAATATCAAGCTGAGGAAAAAACAAAATCTGGGATTCAATGGATCATTCCATACCAGTTACGGACAAGGTGTTTATCCTGATTTCAGTTTTGGTCCCAACCTGAATTACCGAACAGCGAAATTTAATTTATTCGGAAGTTATAATTACTGGCGTGGATATTATTTTGAAGACAATCATCTGGTAAGGAAATTTACAGATGCTGATGCAGTTTCTGTTTTTGATCAGCATTCATTTGACAAAGCAAGAAATGACAATCACAATGTAAGAGGAGGAATAGATTATTTCATCAATGAAAAACATACTCTTGGATTTTTATTCCGTACCAACCACAGTACAAATGATGATAAAACAACCAGTACAACACAAGTAAATAACACAGGAATTGTGGATTCTTCTTATACCACTGAAAACAAAAATGACAGTAAATACACCAATTATACATTCAACATCAATCATGTTTTTCATATAGATACTACAGGAAGAGAATTAACTGTTGACCTGGATTATGCAACGTATGACAGTCATACAGATTTTGATTTCCGGACAGATCATTATTCCGGCAGTCCATTATATATTCCATATACAGAACTCGAGAAAAGTATACAGCCTGCAACCATCAATATCCGTTCGGCAAAATTTGATTACACACATCCTTTAAAGAAAAATATGAAAATGGAACTGGGAGCAAAATCCAGTTTTGTAGAAACAGATAATGATGTAAAATATTACCATATCATTGAAGGAAACGATATACTTGATTCAGGTAAAACGAATCACTTTATATATGATGAAAATATTAATGCAGGATATATAAACTGGTCAGGACAGTTTGGGAAATTCGGATTACAGCTGGGATTGCGTGGAGAGCAAACCGTTGCAAAAGGAGAACAGCTTACAACAACAGAAAATTTCAAACGCAATTACTTCCAGCTTTTCCCAAGTGCATTTGTAACGTATAAGCTGAATGAAAAAAATGAAGTAGCATTAAATTACAGCCGTCGTATTGACCGACCTGCATACCAGCAATTAAATCCATTCCGTTATTTTATTGATCCGTATACTTTTCAGGAAGGTAATCCATCACTGGAGCCACAGTTTACTCATTCCATAGAATTCTCTTATACATTTATGGGGATGGTGTCTGCAGCAATAAATTATAGTCAGACCACAGATGCTATGACGCAAATCACCAAGCAGATTGACTCCACACGCACCACATTTGTAACCACAGAAAATCTTTCCACACATGATAACTACGGGATTTCATTCAGCATACCATTTGAAATAACGAAATGGTGGCAGACAAGCAATAACATTAATGTGTTTAATAATTTTTATGAAGGAGTAATATCAGGTGGCACTGTTTCAAAAAGGCTGACTACATTTTTATTCAACACCAGTAACTCTTTCAAATTACCAAAAGGATGGTCGCTGGAGTTGGGAGGTTACTATAACTCGCGTTTAATTTTCGGAACATTTGTTCTTGATCCGCAATATTCTGTTAACGGTGGATTTGGAAAATCATTTTTTCATGACAGGCTGCGTTTGAGAATTGAGATGAGTGATTTATTTCATACTGAAATTACCAACTCTGTAATTAAATACAATAACATTGATGCAACATTCAACCAGATTTATGATTCGCAATATGCACGCATTCATCTCACCTATAATTTCGGAAAACAAACTGTTGAGCAAGCAAGAAGAAGAAGAGGTGGTGCTGAAGATGAGCTGAACAGAATTCAACAGGGAAGATGAAAGAAATTATAAATTATAAATTATAAATTATAAAT
>JBDTVD010000409.1:0-3221 GCA_040007375.1 Bacteroidota bacterium
ATCACTTCTGAAGACGGACTTTCTGATAACCAGGTAACTTGTGTGCTCCGTGATAAATCGGGTTTTATGTGGATTGGTACAAAGGATGGTTTGAATCGTTATGATGGAAGAGAGTTTTACACTTTCCGGCATTTTGAAAATGATTCTACTTCCTTATGTGGAAATAACATCAGTTGTCTTACTCAGGATGCTGATTCATTGCTGTGGATTGGAACTGCCTCCACCGGATTCTGCAGTTATGATTTCCGCACAGGAAAATTTACATCTTACAATAAACGTAATACACCATTAAATTCAAACAGCATCAATACAATTGCTTTTGATAAAAACAGAAATCAGTTGTGGCTTGGATTAAATAATGCAGGACTGCAGCTCTTTGACCTGAAAACAAAAAAATTTCCCACTACAGAAAATCTTATTTCGCTCAACACTTATTTGGATATTGTTGTGAGGGATACTATTCCCTACTTCGCAGGCATAGGTGAATCTTTAAAAAGACTTGGGAAAATAGGGAAACACAGAGGTATTGTTACCGAAAGCGGAAGTACCATTAACAAAATATATATTGCCAGTGATCACTATTTATGGTGCGGTGCATGGGATAATGGATTACATGAATTTGACAACAGTACCAAAAAATTAAATACATTTTATTTTGATGGCACTGATAAATTAAATATTTCGGGAAATGAAATTATCAGCATTACAGAAGATGCCGACAAAATATTATGGTGTGGAACAAAAGCATCAGGAATTCTTTTCTTCGATTTAAAAACTAAAACATTTGTAAATAAATACCGGTTTTCACAGCCTGTTACGTCACGTATCAATTGCATTTACAAAGATGACTTTAACAGGATATGGGTAGGAACTGAAACTGGACTATTTATTTATGATCCACTGAAAAATCAATTTAATGTGGTCACACTTCCCTTCCCTCAGGGAATTACCATGTGCAGGACGTATGACAGGATCATTACACAAAGTGGTAAAGAATATATAGCCACAGCATGTGGACTTTTCTACAAAACACCTTCTGACTCCAATTATACTTTCCGGGAAATAATATATAAGAATGAGAAGTTACAGGTTACCAGTATTTTTTCTGATTACAAAAGCAGGATTTTTATCGGCACCAACAAAACCATTTTCGAACTGGATACGCTTACACTTGGTTTTCATACTATGAAAGTCAATTCAAAAGTTCAGAGCGATTATTTTTTCTCCACAAAATCATCAAGAGTAAATGCAATTTCACAACTTGCAATTAAAGGCGATACTGCAATCGTAGCTTCCTTTTACGGACATTACATTACCCTGATCCATCCGGAAAGACAGAATATTTTACAGCTTCGTGGTAAAAGGAAGTTGCCTGGTGATGTTTTAGATAATTTAACAAGAAGGCTTTTTATCGATTCAAAAAATAATTTGTGGGTTTGCGGTGCATCTAAAGGTATTTCATTAGTAATGTTTGATGACACCATGAATCTTAACAATTTTATTTTTCAGGATACTGCATTTATTATATCCTGTTACGATTGGAAATACTGGAAAAACAAAAAACAGAATGATATTGCAGCTATTACAGATGTATATGACATTGCCGAGAATAAAGATGGTTCCTACTGGTTAACAACACAAGGTTGGGGATTGATAAAGTTTTTTCCTGAAAACGATACAACTCCTTTTGTTTCTTATCCGGGAAGTTTTAAATCGCTCCAGGGTTTGGTAAAAACCAATGATGAAAACCTCTGGATAATTTCTTCTACCGGCCTTCTGAACTATGATGAAAAAAATAACCGCTATATTAGATATGATAAAAGTGATGGTGTACCGGAAGGGTTATCAGGTTATTTCTTTCATGATGGATCATCCAATTTAACAGCAGGTTTCGATGGAGGCTATATTTCTTTTGATCCGGCTGCAGTTTTAAAAGATGCAGAAAAACCACTGGTAAAAATTTCAAGGTTATGGGTAATGGATGCTGCAAGTGATTCATTATTGTTTTCAAAGCTGCATCTGTCCTATGACAAAAACTTTCTTAAATTTTATGTTTCTGCTAATGCCTTTTCTAATAATGATCAGATAACATTTATGTATTACCTGCAGGGTATTGATAATAACTGGAGAAATAACCAGAGCAATCCTTTAGTTACCTACACCAATTTACCTCCCGGAGATTTCATATTAAAAGTGAAAGTAGTTAACAGTGATGGTATTGAAAGTGATGTAATTTCATTACCTGTAATCATCACACCTCCGTTTTACAGAACTATCTATTTTTATTCAGCTGTTGTTTTAGCCCTCGCCGGTTCTATATATATCATTTACCGTTACCGGATCAAACAAATATTTAAAATGCAGGAAGTGCGGAATAAAATTGCCCGTGATCTGCACGATGATATCGGATCAACATTAGGAAGCATTCATTTATACAGCCAGATTGCAGCGTCTAAACTGAAGGGAAAGAAACCTGAAGAAGTAAAATCCATCCTTGAAAAAATAGAGAGTTCTTCCAGTGAAATTATTGATAAAACAGGCGATGCTGTATGGGCTGTTAAAGCATCCAACGACTCCTTAAAAAATCTTGTATTAAGAATTGAAAGTTATGCAGCATCCCTTCTCGGTATCGCAGGTATTCCGTTTACTATTAATTATGATGAACAGATACTGGAAACAAAACTGGAGATGACACAGCGGAAAAACATTTTCCTGATTTATAAAGAGGCACTTCATAACATTATGAAATATGCAGACTGTACTGAAGTTACTATCACCATCGGAAAAAAAGCCAACAGAATGCAAATCATTATTAATGACAACGGAAAAGGATTTACCATGAATGGAATAAATCCCTATAATGGAAATGGCATTAAAAATATGAAATCGCGTGCTGAAGAAATTAATGGAAGTTTTATGATTACATCACAGAATGGTAAAGGCACATCTGTTGAAATTATTGTATAAAGGGAACGTTAACCATTATTGGTTGTTGCAAAAACACTATCAAAAAATATTCTGCGTTCATTTTTTTTTCAATTGCAGTTTAAAACAATTCACTAAAACTTAGATTACACTTTTTCAACCATAATACCGAGTGACTAGTGATTAGTGACTAGTGATTAGTGACTAGTGACTAGCGATTTTGTCTATTTAAAATTTAGGGGTATGAAGAAAATAATTTCTAATTTCTAATTTAGAATTTTAAATTTTTCAAAATC
>JBDTVD010000410.1:0-3194 GCA_040007375.1 Bacteroidota bacterium
CCATCCTCGCTTTAACAACAACTGAAATTACTTCCGGGGATTTTACTCTTTATCCAAATCCTGCAAATGATGTTGTTACTATTGAGTGCAGGAAAAATATTTCCGGAGAATTGATTTTAGAAGTGTTTACTATTTCAGGAATGAAAATAAAAGAAGATCATTTTTATGCTGATGATAAAATGCAGGTGGATATTTCTGACTTATTAAGTGGAATGTATTTTATTAAAATTTATTCGGAAGGGAAATATTCCTTCTGTCAAAAACTTTTTGTGGTGAGATGATACTTCGAAAATTTGAAGATGTGCCGATTTGAAAATTAAACACCTTCTTCTGTCCTCCTGAAAGGATCCTGTGGCATCGAAGCCTGAACAAATTTTTAAGCAATAGTGAAAAGCCGGAGCAAGGAAAGTTTTTTGTGATGAGTTCTCTGAATTTATGATCGGATTTCAATTCGCAATTTATCTAAACCTATAAGATGGTCTCTCCCCGAGTACTCGGGGCTCAAGATGACATTTTGGAGTGAAGGTGATTACTCTTTACTTAAAAGTTTTTCTAAATTTACAACAAGGTCTCTCCCCGAGTACTCGGGGCTCGAGATGACATCTGGACGGAAGGATTTTTTTCAATCCGTTTAATCCGTTCAATCCTGGTTCACATCAACGCATGAAAGATCATGACCGTCTTCCAGATCATCTTCAATATATATAACATCAATCTAAAACGCTTCTGTCAATTCCGATTTCCAGCGTTTTATCTTTACACGGATTTCATCAATTGGCCTGTACGCATAATCATAACACAATAAAAAAGTACTTCCATCATCTGTTACCTGAATCTGTGTGAGGAAGTTGAAATTAAATCCACGTTCATCAAGCCTCGATCGTAAAGTGAATGTTTCTCCTTCTTCCATCACAATAGAATTTAACACTCTCCGGTTATGACGCAGAATGGAATTTACATAGCGCATTTCAGATGCTGCTGTACTTCGTAAACGGTTGTTGTAATTACTACGGCAATGATCGTCGCAGAATTTTTTATCTACGCGACCAGTAACCGCACGGCCGCATTGACGGCACATACGATAGATACTCATAAGTGAAAATTTTTAAGTTAGCATAACAAATATATAAAATTTAGTCGCATTTATCCGTATCAAAAAACATATCCGGAAATAAACGGATAACACACGGCTTGTATAAAAATGATTTTTCACATTTGCCGCCGACCCTTATAATAGGGACTAACTTAAAACCACAAAAACATGAACAGTTTAAAAAACAGTGTAAGGCTGATCGGAAATCTCGGTGGAGATCCGGAAGTAAAATCGTTTGAGAAAAATAAGAAGATGGCTAAGTTAAGTTTGGCCACGAATGAAACGTACACGAACAGTGAAGGCGTAAAAATTACAGACACGTGCTGGCATAATTTAATTGCATGGGGAAAAACAGCTTCGTTTATTGAAAAGTATTTAGCAAAAGGAAGCGAAGTTGCTGTGGAAGGAAAACTGACAAGTAAAACGTATACTGATAAAGAAGGAAATAAAAAGTATGTTACGGAAGTGGTGGTGAATGATATTTTAATGCTGGGAAGAAAAAGTAATTAATAGTTGAGTTGGATTGAACACCCAGTGCCCGTGAAGACGTGAATTCAGGAAGCTAACCCGGATTCTATTTTCACCTGTCCCCTGCTTTTAGCTGTTACGACCATACAGCCAGCGGGACAGGGCGTCTTTGCGTTGGTTGTTGATTTCGTTATTTCCTGATGATTTATGAAAAGAATATTGAATATCGAATATGAATTTCGAATTCTGAAGTTTGGATTCTTCAATCATTATTAATCATAAATATCATAATGATCTGTGTTCTATTCATCTTTCAATATTGAAGTAATTATTTTAACTGCATTAAATTGATAAGACTTGATGGAAATACTTTAATCTATATGTGCGCTGTCACCCTTTAGGGTAGGGGTGCGCGGAGGAATATCGAAGTTTAGATTCTTCAATCCTTATTAATTATAAATATCATAATGATCTGTGTTCCATTTATCATTTTTAATAACGAATGATGAATATTAAATATTGAATCTTGAGTGTGCGTCATTGCGATGAGGAGGAACGACGAAGTGGCAATCCCCAGCTGCGGTGATGAGTCATTCATGACATATAAAACAGCGTGAGCACTCTTCTGTTCAGGGGATTGCCACGGTGCGATAAAGCACATCGCAGTGACGTTGTAAAGTAATTCTGAATTCTGCATTCTACTATTAAGTATTTACTCCGAACTCCGAACTAAACACTCCCAACTCAAAGCTCATCGCTCACAACTTTACTCCGAACTATAAGTATCTTCGCAAAATCGTAAATCAAAACCATTCGTAAATTCGTACACATTCGTAATTCGTAGATAATGACGTCGCATCAGTTATTAAAAAAATATTTTGGCTTTGATGAATTTCGTCCGGTTCAGCAGGAAGTGATTACCAGTATTGTTAATGGAAAGGATGTTTTATTGCTGATGCCAACCGGTGGTGGAAAATCTCTTTGTTACCAGTTACCTGCCTTAATGCTGGATGGATTAACATTGGTAATTTCACCACTCATTGCACTGATGAAAGACCAGGTGGAATCATTAAAAGAGAATGGTGTTGCAGCAGCATTCCTCAATTCATCTCAGGATTATGCTTTGGAAGCAGTCACATTAAATCAATGCAGAAACGGTGAATTAAAACTGTTATATATATCACCGGAAAAAGCGGTAACACTGAAAAACTCTTTATTTTCCGATATTAAAATTTCGATGATTGCTGTTGATGAAGCACATTGTATTTCCAGCTGGGGACATGATTTTCGTCCGGAGTATCAACAACTTCATTTCTTAAGACAGCAGTTTCCCGATGCACCGATGATTGCATTAACTGCAACTGCAGATAAAATAACACGTCGTGATATTGTTGCTCAACTGCAATTGAAAAACCCTTCCATATATATTTCTTCCTTCGACAGACCCAATTTAAATCTTAAAGTCCGTCAGAATGTTAGTGAGAAAATAAAGTTACAGGAGATAACGGACCTTATCAACCGACATAAAAAAGATACGGGAATTATTTATTGTTTATCACGAAAGGGAACAGAAGAGCTTGCAGAAAAATTAAAGGATCGTGGAGTGTCTGCCGGCTTTTATCATGCAGGAATG
>JBDTVD010000411.1:0-3173 GCA_040007375.1 Bacteroidota bacterium
ACGTCTTTGCGAAGTGTTGTAAACACTGAAGCAATCCCCTGCTGCTTTGAAAAATTAATCATGAGGGCTACAGAATTTCATCACTTAGATCTTTCCAGGATGGGTTTGTTCGTTCTATAAGTTTAATCTTTGCCATACGTGACCCACCTTTTAATTGTTTCTCCCTTGCAATAGCTTCTTCTATGGAAATGAATGATTCAAAATAAACCAATTTATTGCAGTTGTATTTTGCCGTAAAGGAGTTCGGATAAATTTTTTTTTTATGTTCATAGATTCTGGCTTCCAAATTACTTGTCACTCCAATATATAAAGTCGTATTGTATTCGTTTGAAGTTATATATACGCATCCACCTCTTTCCATGCATAAAAATAATTAATTTTTCCACCAAACAATGGCTCCTCATTACTAAGTTAATAGAATAAACTTTCAGAAATGGTGTATACACTTCTATTTAGGGGATTGCTTCGTACCTCGCAATGACGTAAGAGATTAATTTATCCTTTTCTCTGCGTTCCTCTGCGCCTCCGCAACCTCTGCGTGAAATTTTCTTTATCAAAAAAAAAACGGGAACCAGCTTTTAACCGATTCCCGTTGAATATAAATTACTCAATTTTTATTCTACAACAACTCTTACAATCCGCGTTGTTTCATTGATAGTGAATTTCAGGAAGTATACACCTTCAGAAATCTGATCAAGCCCCATCTCTTCCGAGTTAACTCCGGAAAGTGCTTTACCATTCTGCTGCTGAACAATTCTTCCTGTCATATCCAGAAACTCAATCCTGTAATCGCAATCACAATCAGCATTGAAATCAATATATATATTCTTCCTGGCAGGATTTGGATATACACTGAACTCTCCGGCAGCATCATTCATTGCGCGGATACAGAAATTGCCATTTATAGAATTCAGAATTCGTGTGGCACCCACTCCGCATGCATTTATCGCTTTCACAGAAATTGTCTGATTACTGAACGGAACCGATGTATACTGCACATCCACTTCCTTAGTACCCTGACCAAAAATAATTGAACCAGGTGTAATCCAGTTATATGATGTTGCACCAATAACAGTGGAGATTGCATAATGATAAACACCACCTGTACAAACTGTTGTTGCACCTGTAATCGGACCTGGTATTGCCGGAGGACCGGAAACACTTAATGTACGAACAGGACTTGTTCCGCAGCCATTTATTGCTACCACAGAAACAACACCAGTACTGAAGGAGTTACTCCAGTTTACACTTATTGATAATCCTGTTGATGGCCCAACAATAGTTCCGTTGGTAACCGTCCACTGATAAGATGTTGCATTGGTAACAGAAACAATACTATATATAACTCCTGTAGCACCACACTGACCACCGGCAGGGCCAGTAATCACACCAGGTGTTAACGGTGGATTCAGCAATATAGGTTTCGTTCGTACAGGACTGGTTCCACAAGCATTTACTGCCGCCACTGAAATTGTTCCACCTGTATACGATGCGTCAACACTTACTGTAATCACATTTGTTCCTGCACCACTGATGATAGTCATACCAGGAGGAAGTGTCCATATATATGATGCAGCACGCGGAACAGCAGCAATTGAGAATACAGCAATATCACCAGGACATAATTTAGAAGGACCGCTTATAGATGGTGGAGTTACAGGTTTCACTGAATTGATATCAACCCTGATACATTTCGTTAATGTTGTACATGGATGATTAATCTGCACACAAACATCTCCTACAATTCCATTGTTAACTGCAGTACCTGTCCATGTTGCAAACACACTGTTTGTGCCCTGACCGCTGAGTATTGTCATGCCGGAAGGAACAGTCCACGAGTAAGTAGCACCACTGATTGCAGGAATACTATAACCACCACCGGAATTAACAGCAGGTAAACATGCTGATATATATGTTCCGGTAATTGGTCCGGGTGTTATAGGTGAAGGCTCATTAACTATTCCGATAACCACTTCATTGCAACCAATTCCATTGCCGTCGATAACAGTGAGTGTATAACTTCCGGCAACAATTCCTTGTATCTCTTCTGTTGTTGCACCGTTGCTCCATTCATAATGATAAGGTGGTGTTCCGCCTGACACTTGAGATAATACAGCACCAGTGGCAGTACCATGACAGATCACATCAACAGGATTCAATATAATAACGATATTCTTCACACAACGTTTGAGTGAAATATCATCAATACCATAATCATATCCTGATCCACCAAAATTAGTCTGGTGTATTTCAAGTGATGTTCCGGAAATTCCTGAAACAGAAGCTGAATATTTTGTCCAGCCATTAACTAATGAAACACCAGGAAGAGCAAGTATAACATTTGCACCTACACGCACTTCCAGATTTGGTTTAGGATATGTATTTCCTGATACTGTAGGATGCACCCAGAAGCTGAATATATAATTTTGTGTATTCAGAACAGAAACAGTTTCCTGCCATATCATTTTTGCAGCATTTGCATGTCCATCAACCACCATATATTTATTTCCGGTAGGAAGACTTGTTGAAGTAATGCTGAGATGATTGATACATTTTAATTGTGAATTTGTAGTTACACAGTATGTTCCGATTGCACAGTTACAATTGTTTGCAAGTTGAGAGGTGAATCCTGTTGCACCACTTTCAAAGCCTGGGTTTACAACCATCTCTGTTCCCGGATGATAACAAGGTCCACATCCGCATGCATTCACAACGAATGTATTTGTTGTAGTGGTAACACATCCATTCGGAGATGTATAGGTATAAGTAATGGTAAATGTTCCTACAGCATTTGGATAGAAATAATTTCCGGAAACATTTGGTCCGGAGAATACTCCTGTTCCACCTAACTGTGAAATCGGTACAAGACCATTAATGGTACTCACAAAAATGTTAGACTGATCCAGGTAAACAGGTAGACCATTCAGGCAGAACGGAACATAACTGATTAACCATAAAGGCTGAACCGGAGGAGCAACATTAATACATATAGTATCTGTATCACAACACTGAACATTATTTACAATACAACAACATATTGCCATATAGCAGGTATTCTGCTGTGGATTAACTGTGATATTCGGTTCCTGACCAATCGGAATTGCTTCCTGACCTGTTAACATATACCATGTTAATGATCCGCTGCATCCTGTTGCATTTAATATATATGGACT
>JBDTVD010000412.1:0-3159 GCA_040007375.1 Bacteroidota bacterium
TTGTCATCGTTTTATGTAGTTACAAACTACAAATAGCATTACTTGTTCGAAACATGATTTTATAAAAAAGCGTAGTTACAAACTACGCTTAGACTGGATGATTAATCAGGCACAAGTCAGAAAATAAGACTTGCTCCAGAAGAAGGCCAGTGAGGATTTTTCCTATTGTATCGTTTCCGTTTTGTCATCGTTTTATGTAGTTACAAACTACAAATAGCATTACTTGTTCGAAACATGATTTTATAAAAAAGCGTAGTTACAAACTACGCTTAAATTGGGGGACTTTGCGCCAGTGGCATGAACACAAATAAAAAACCGTCTCAACTGGGAGACGGTTTTTACTATTGACTAATTTTATACTGGTATAAATGCCTGAATCAATTCAGAGCAAGCTATTTTAATGAACTACATTCAACTTTCCACTATATATCTTTTCTCCTGAAGAAGAAACTCCTTCCACAATATAAAATCCACTCTGCCATTTGGAAGTTGCAATTTGTATACTTCCATTTGACAGCAATGATTGTGATGCAACAATTTTTCCTGCAGCATCTCTTACATTTATGCTAACCGGAAATAATGTTGCAATCTTTGTATCAATCTTCAACTGTACTTTATCACTTGCAGGATTTGGCGACATGGTGATTGCACCTTCTTCGATGTTCTCACTGATACCAACAACTGCATCATATATATTGATATTGTCAATGTACAGATTATTACCAAATCCATTTCTGTTTTCAAAACCAATCTGCACAGCACCAACAGCAGCAGGAATTAATACACTGTCACTAACCCATTGCGATGAAGTTGGTGTAAAACTACCTGTTAACACTCCTGCATTAGCAAGTGATGCTCCTCCCTTTCCATATATATAGGTTCGTGTAACTCCACAATCATTGGTATAAAATATATTCAATGAATCCAGTCGAGCCGGTATACGCGCATAGGCACGATCAAATTTTATATATGGAGAATTGAGCAGAGAAAAATCAACCGTAGGTGTCATTAACCAGTCCTTTGCACCAGTTAAGCTTTGATTGAAGTTAGGGACTTCTGCACAATGCGCACTGTTACCAAATCCACCAACGGATGCAATCTGCCAGGTAATAATTTCATCAGGATCTGTTACCGACCACAATGCAGGAGGGAAAGTTCCGCTTTCAAATCCTTCTACAAGTGGTAATGCAGTTGCAGGAGGTGTTGAAACGTTTATATATAAAGTGCGGATCAGTGTATCACTTCCTGCAGCATTTTGTACAATCAATTGTGCATCGTAAGTTCCCGGGCTATTATATACAACTGATGGATTCTGCAGATTAGAAGCGGAAGGACTTCCACCTGGAAATATCCATTGCCATCCCGGATAAGCTTGTGTTGACATATCCGTAAAGTTTATTGTTCCACCAGGACATATCTGAATTTTATCAGCAGTAAAATCCGCCTGAGGTGGTGTTAAAACAAAGAGATCACTTTCCCATACACCACGACCATAAGTTGCAGCACGTATTTTACCTGATGCATAATTAATTTCCAGTTCCATTACTGTAACATTGGGCAGGCTTGACATAAAAGGAAGCCATCCAACCAGGCTGTCATTTTTATAATAAACACCGAGATCGTTTGCTATATATAATCCATCTGCCGTTCCTTCTTCATATGCAATAGAGTTTACAGGAACATTAGGGAGATTTAATGATTCATTACTCCATGTTACTCCGGCATCAGCAGAATAAAAAACTTTATTTCCTGCTGAAACTCCTGAGAAGGTTACCCAGAGTTTTTGCGGATCAGTGGGATGAACGGCAATGTAAGTTGCCTGTGCACCTGCAGTAGGCAATCCACCGGAAATATTTGTCCACACTGCACCGCCATCGTCAGTTTTATAAACGGTACTTCCTTTAACAATATATATATAACTGCTGTTAGAAGGTGCAACAGCAATTGCAGTAACATTTGATCCGGTACTGAAATTAGAAATCTTTGACCAGCTTGCACCGGTATTTACACTCTTCCATACATTTTCAAATCCTGCATACATTATGTTAGGCACTTGCGGATCAAACAGGTATGGTGTAACCCAATCTCCAGACTCGTTGATAGATCCTGTAACATTATTCATTGTTAGTCCACCATTAGTTGATTTGTTAATACCACCGTTTTGTGATTCAGCAAAAATCACCTGTTGATTGACAGGACTTATTGCAACTTCAAAACCATCAGCACCGAGAACATGTGTCCATTGTCCGTTTAATAAAACATTGCAACCATTATCCTGTGCTCCTGCCATCAGCATTCCCGGATTAACTTCTGATCCACCAAGTCTGTAAAACTGAGAGATAGCAAGACCTGCAGATTTATCATTCCATGTTGCACCATTATCATCACTTTTAAAAATACCACCATCACATCCTACATATAAATCATTACCCACAAAATCCATGTGATGCTGATCTGCGTGTACATAAGGATGAGCATTGGGAATTGTGGTGTTTAAATACCAATGTGTTATTATCTGCCAGGTAACACCACCATTTAATGATTTCCAGATGTTAACGCCGCCTGTATACACTTCTTCAGGATCAGTGGGAGAAACAGCAAGTGTCATACTGTACCATGATTGTCCACTTCCGTCACTTCCATCCATTGCATAACCATACAGATTTGGCGAATTGGATTGTTGGTTGAATGTATTTCCCTTGTCAGTAGAGCGATATAATCCAAAGAAAGTACTGCTACCACCATCACCTGCAGTTACATAAACATAATTACTATCAGCAGGTGTAACTGCTATTGCAAGACGATTGACATTTGCACTTGGAGCAAGACCTGTAGTGATTTGTGTGAATGTAGCACCACCATCTTCTGTTTTATAAAATGAAGTACCACATATATATAATGCCTGAGAGTTACCCGGACGGAATTCCATATCACGAAAAGAACCGCTCCTGATGTTATTCCATGTTACGCCACCATCAGTAGTTTTATATATTCCGTTATTTGCTGATGCATAAAGTACAAGATGATTGGCAGGATCGATAAGCAGTTTACTGATGGTTCTTGATTGTGTGAGTGCCCAGCTTAATCCTGTTGGTTGCCATGTTATTCCTCCATCAGTTGATTTTAATATTCCGTTACTGTAAGTATCTGAAGCATCAC
>JBDTVD010000413.1:0-3157 GCA_040007375.1 Bacteroidota bacterium
ATAAATTAAAAAGTCAACAGCCACACTTGTTTTTACCGGTGCAGTACTGCTTCCTGTTCTGTCTTCTATAATTACCTGGCAGGAATAATACCCACCAACAACAGCAGCTAAAGAATTCCAGGTTACCAATCCTGAAAGAGGATCAATTGATAATAAATTTGGTTGATCAAAACCATTTCCTGCTTCTGAAGAAGATGCAAGTCTCCATGTTAAAACAGTATTTGGATCAGCATCAGCTCCAGGAACAATAAATTGTGAAGCTGCACTTTGAGCCACATTTACAATTGCAGGAAGACTGCTAACAGGTGAACGGTTACCTGAAGTTAATTCAACATAAGTAGAAACCTGGTAGTCTCCATCAGGGTTGTTTATTTCTGTATGTGTTCTGCAGCAGCTGTTAATTTCTGCCTGCCATGTTCCGCCACCCGGAGCTGTTGGGCTGCCGTAAGTGTGATCAATAGTGGTCTTAACGTTGCTTCCATCTTCTAAAGCCTGACAAAGCAACCAGTTATTGGTTACATCAATAGAAGTTACAAGATAACGTAAAACATCAGTGTGAGCTCCGTCACCAAAGAACAATTCTGTTTCTCCGATTTCCTCTTCAATGATATCACCAACTGCTGGTAATCCATCAACATAAGTTCCCGGATAACCATCACGGCGGAATGCATTGGTTAAGGTAAAACGTGCAGTGTTACCCTGCAGTTTCTGCCATGTAAGATGTCCGTAACGGAAGTGAGTTGCCTCAGCAGTTTCCGGCATAAATGTGCAAAGTGCAAAAAACACTAGTGCAATACATACATAAGTATGCTTAATGTAGTTTTTCATTTTCATGATTTTTAATTTATAATTATAGTTGAGTTTATTTAAATACAATAGATGGAAAAAGCTTTGAAAAGCTCTTCTGATAAATAATTAAGATTTTACTTTGATGGAATTAAATGGTAAAAACAATATGGTTTGATGACGCAATTTAGGGCAAACTTCTAATGCCAGTCAAGAGGGGAAATGCGGCATTTAAATGTTTTTTTATGAAACCCTTTATATACAGGGTGAATGCCCTGTTTTCAATGGCAAAAAAGAAAAAAACGGGATTTTATTGTTCCTATTCCGGCTTAAAAACCCTGATCATTATTCGTGTTGGAGCGGGAAGAACAGCATTGGCAGCGATATCCAGGAGTTTCCATGCTGATAATGGAAGGTAACGTGTAACCTTATAACTGCGCAATTTCAACAACCATTTATTTGAAAAAGTGGTTATTTTATTTTTTGATAAAGCAGGCATATAACCTGAAATTACCTTTTCATCAAATGAATGCAGATGTGCATTTTTGGGTGTTGGTTTATTACAATGCACACAGAGGTAATATTCGATTTTCTCTTTATAGGGAGTTGTAATGATTAAAGTTCCACCAGGTTTCAGCACATGATAAAGCTTGCTGATGAATAATTCAGGATCTGCAACATGCTCTATTATTTCTGATGCGATGATGCAATCAATACTTTCCGGTTTCAGGGGTAAATGATATATATCTGCAACAAGGCTGTTGTGATTTTTATTTTTGTTTGCGTGATGAACTTTAATGGCATTTATGGATGATATATCCATAGAAATAACATTTTGTTTTCCTGAAAATAAATTCGCTACCCATCCATTACCACATCCAACATCAAGTATGGTTTCTGCATTTGGTGGAACGTGAGATGCAATTATTTGCTCCAGACGAAGAATTTCATTTCGTGTGGCACCACTTACATGTTCAGCAAAATAATCAAATGTCTCTGCATCTTTTGTATAATGTTCTATATAATTGAAATCAGATGCTGCACGATGATGCAATTCATCTTTTTCAATTTCTATTCTCTTGCCAGAAGGTAATAAGAGAGGAACATCATCATTAACAGAATAAACAACTCCATCAGAATTACGCAGTATGTTTTGTTGCGCATCATAAACCAAAGGTGCTCCGCTAAAGGGATCTGTAAGTATTTTTTCGAGGAATGGGCGGATCATATTATATAACTGATAATGCACACTCAGAAAAATTAATATATATTCCTGCTTTTTAATTCAGCAGACACTTTACCGGAATTAATTATCAGAAATATTAATCTTTCTTCGACATACGTTTACGCATGTTCTCATCCAGATAAACTTTGCGCATACGTAACGACTTTGGCGTAATCTCCAGGTATTCATCTTTCTCTATATATTCCATCACTTCTTCCAGAGAAAACTTTATTGCAGGCGTAATTCTAACATTGTCATCACTTCCTGAAGCACGCATGTTGGTAAGCTTCTTTGCTTCACAAATATTGATCACTAAATCATCTGGACGAATGTGTTGACCAATTACCTGTCCTGCATAAACCGGATCACCGGCATCAATAAAAAAGAAACCACGGTCCTGCATGCGATCGATAGAGTACGGTGTTGCAGTTCCATTTTCTTTCGCCAATAAAACACCGGCAATCCTGCCCTGAATAGTACCTTTCCATGGTTCGTAGCTCTTAAAACGATGAGCCATTGTTGCTTTTCCTGCAGTTGCAGTAAGTACATTACTTCTTAATCCGATCAGTCCGCGTGATGGAATCATAAATTCCAGGTGTTGTAAATCTCCTTTTGGTTCCATCACAAGGAGTTCTCCTTTTTTCTGTGTTACCAGCTCAATCACTTTTCCCGATACTTCTTCCGGAACATCCACAGTTAAAACCTCAACAGGTTCGTGACGCTGCCCATCAATTTCTTTAATGATTACCTGTGGTTGCCCAACCTGTAATTCATAACCTTCACGACGCATAGTTTCAATAAGAATCGAAAGATGCAATACACCGCGGCCAAATACCAGATATGAATCCGGTGAATCAGTTTCTTCAATACGCATTGCCAGATTCTTCTCCAGCTCTTTATATAAACGGTCGCGAAGGTGACGTGATGTTACAAATCTTCCTTCTTTACCAAAGAAAGGAGAGGTGTTAATGGTGAACAACATACTCATTGTTGGTTCATCAACAGAAATAGTTGGCAATGCTTCCGGGTTTTCAAAATCAGCAATGGTATCACCAATTTCAAAATCATCAATTCCTGTCATGGCGCAAATGTCACCACAACGAACTTCACTTGCTTTCTTTCTGCCAAGACCTTCAAAAGTGAACA
>JBDTVD010000414.1:0-3145 GCA_040007375.1 Bacteroidota bacterium
TATATATAAAACAGCTTCCCGTTTGATGAGAAGCTGTTTTTACTGTGATGAGTTATTTATTATTGTTTAATTAGTTTCTTAACAGATTTTACTCCGTCCATGTTCAATTCAAGAAAATATAATCCCGGAGTTAATGAGGCGATATTTATTGTTTCCACATGATTCACAGAAATATTTTCAAGATTCTTTTCCTGAACTTCAGCACCATTCACATTTAAAATACGGTAAGAAACTTTTTTAGAAGAAGCATCATTAAACATTTTAATTTTCAATAGTTCATTTGCAGGATTTGGAAATAGCAGGAAATTATTTTTTTCCGATACTGCTTCAATACCAACCGGAACAGGATAGATTAGGAAGTCTCTCTGAATTTCATTTCCAACAGGAAGTTCTGCAACATAATTTTCAACACCTAATGATGGTGTACCTATCTGTATATTTAATTTGAAAGAAAATAAACCATCAGTTGTAAACTGTCCTATTAAAACCTGGTTAGCTACAGTATCTACTCCTACAGAACCAACTAAAGAAGCCCATGATCCATTTGTTGTAGTGAATAACGGACCGTTAGTTCCATCATTCTGATTATCGAACATAGCAATTTCAGTCGTGATACCAACAATTGTAACTGCTTCGGGTGTGCCGGTTACCAAACCATCTTCAGTTGTTAATGCAATTCCTGCAAGTGGATTTGCTGCCAGCAGAACATTATCATTATTAACTATAGTTGCAACACCATCATCACTGCTTTTCAACACTCCATAATTACCTGCGCATCCTGCTCCAACCGATAACCAGGTATCAAGCATTACAGTATTGTTTTTTGCATTTACTTTTGAATATGTTGGAGTTGTTGCACCACGATCTTCATTATTAAAAAATAAAGTGGATGTTTCAAAACGCAGTTCATGTCCCGGTATACCATAACCAGCCTGCCAGCGATATCCGGGAAGTAGATCAGCATATATGCGGTAGGTAACAGAACCAACAGGCAACACGCCACCATCAGCATTTACCATAGTGTCATTTGCATCGGAGATGTAATAAGTTTCTACAATAACATTTTCAAGACCTTGAGAATGTACAGCAGTATTGATAATTACAAATAGTAAAACAGGTATCAGTTTTTTCATGATTTTAATAGTATTGTTTTTAGAATTGTTTTGTTTATTTCTTAATGATTGTTTTCCCTTTTAAAACATTGCAAAATTAGGTTGCAGATGTGGTAGTTGTTCCGTTTGCATGTTATCATTGAATTAAATAAAAGCTAATTTATGCGCATGGGATTGTGTATAGGAGATTCAACATTACCCCAGCCCTAAAGGGAGTTTACATCCTGCTTGTAGAAAGTTGGTTTATATTTTTTTAGAGGGAACATTCGCCCTTTAGGGCCGGGGTGATAAGAAAAATATTTTTTTACCCCAGCCCTAAAGGAAGTTAACATCCTGCCCGCAGAAAGTTATTTTATCTTTTCAAAAAGAACATTCGCCCTTTAGGGCCGGGGTGATTAGAAAAATCCTCCGATGTTATGAAATTGTTATCTGTCACAAAAAAGTTAATTCAATGACGAATTATATATCAGCGATTTTAAAACTATTTCATCTCCTGAAGGATTTTTTGCAACATAACGTTCCACACCTTCTCCGGGTCTGCCAATCTGTATATTTAATTCAAATGATAAAATACCATTCGTTGTGAGTTGTGCAATTAAAACTCTGTTCTCCGGTGTTGGTCCGTTCGTTCCTTCCAGTGTTGCCCATGAACCATTTTCAGTGGAGAAAACTGTTGGTGCAGTTGAAGTATTTGTGTTGCCGAATAATTGTTTTGCTAATGAATCAATTCCGAAAAATGTTATGCGGGGTGCAACACCATTGTAAAACCCATCTCTTGCTTTTAATGGAATACCTGCAGCCGGATTTTCATTTTGTAATAAATTATCCTTATTAACAACAGTATTATTTTCATCATCATCACTTTTTAAAACACCCCAGTTTCCTTCACATGCAGCACCGGCTGTTAACCAGGAATCAAGCATTACAGTATTGTTACCTATGTTACGATATGGAATAACAGTTGGTATTATTGATCCGTAATCTTCATTGTTAAAAAATGTTGTTGTTGTTGCAATTTTCAACTCATGTCCGGGAATACCAAATGCAGCCTGGAAACGATAACCCGGAAGCATATCCACATAAATGCGATAAGTAACAGATCCTTTGGGAAGAACTCCTCCCGTTTTTGCAATATCTTTATCAGTAGAGATGTAATATTTTTCTACAACGATTTTCTCCAGTCCCTGTGCGTTTGTTGGAATAGTTGTGAAGGCTAATAATAGCAATGCAATGGTTTGAATATATGATTTCATAAACTTAATTATTTAGAAAAGCAGTGAACTGAAGTTATCCCTTAATTGTGCAGCAAAATTGCAGGAAGTATTTATGATTAATATTAAACTTATGTTATGTTAGTTTTAAATGCAAAAAAAAAGGATCAACACTTTGCGCTGATCCTTTAATGAATTATTTTTTTCCCCTGACTAATTTCACTTAATCACTTAATCACTTAATCACCTCATCACTTATTTATTCTCCCATACAGGCATTCGCCCCGGAGTATATGGTGCTTTATTATTTTCCAGTGTTACTTCTGCTTTTTTGATTTCTGCATCAATCGATTTAATTTCGGCAAGAACAGAGGCAAACTGACTTGCGACGACATCATAAGATTGCAAGGCAGTTGAAGTTGGTGCTGATGAACTTGTCCATAGGGTTCCTTCAATTGTTCCAATGCGTCCTGTAATTGATGGTACAGTTTCAAATTCTCTTCTTGATAATGTTGCATCACCATTCATTTTAGTATTAACATCTACAATTCTTTTTTCAATGGCAGCCAGTTGTTCTGTTGATCCTGATAACTGATCAGGAGCATCGATGATCGCAGTTTTAAAGTATTTTAATTTATTGGAAAGTTCAGAGAGATATGCATTGCCCGCTGATGAAGCTCTTTGCAACTCACTTACTTTTTTGCAGAATGCATCCATCGCTTTTTTATCGGTTGCACCCAATTTTGCAGCATTTAGTGATTTAACAGTGAATGATTGTGCAGGCACTAATTCTGTAATCTTACCATCTTCAAATTTACTCAT